>JACQDG010000072.1 GCA_016201185.1 Acidobacteriota bacterium
GAGCGGGAGGGCCTGCTGAAGCCTTCCCGCACCGAGGGCAATACACGGCTTTACACCGACAAGGACCTGGAGCAGTTGGAGGTGATCCTCTCCCTCACACGCGACCTGGGGGTGAACCTGGCGGGAGTGGAGATCATTCTCAACATGCGGGAAAAGATGGAGGCTATGCAACGGCAGATGGAGGAATTTGTCTCCTATCTGAGCCAGGAAATGGGCGCCTGGCCGCCGCCTCCGTCCTCCGAGAGTTCCCGCCGCGCCTTGATCCCTTTGGCGCCGCGCGCAGCTCCGCCGGCCCGGGCTAAGTCCACAACTCGTTCGAAGTCGTGAGCGCAGCCCCGCGCGCCTCCCACTGGGCCAGCAACTTCTCACCGGTTTCGTGGTCGATGGCCCGAATCGCGTCCGTGACCACCCGGACTTTTCGCCCAGCGTTCAGCAGTCCCTCCACTGCGCAGCGCACGCAATAGTCGGTCGCCACTCCCACCACGGCGCACTCGTCATCCGGGTAAAGCTCCAGCAGCCGCTGGAAGTTCGGGTTGGAGAACACGTCCAGCGTCTGCTTCTCGACAATCACCTGGAGAGCTCCTTCCGGGATTTCCACGCCGGCTCGGTTAGGAATCACCGCCCGCTCCGCGAGCAGCGTCTCCGGAATCTTCTGTTGTCCGGTTGTCCCGGCCACGCAGTGCGCCGGCCACTGGGCGAATTCCGCGTCGTTCTCCGCATGGGCATCCACGGAGGAAAGGACCGGAACGCCGCGCGCGCGGGCGGCCTCGAACAGCCGCGCCAACACCGGGATGAGCCGCTCGGCGCCGGCCACGTAGAGGGCTCCCGCCGGCAACATGAAATCCTTCTGCGTGTCTTCGTCTATTAGAATCATGCTCGTTTCGAATCCAGTGTTTTCAGCTCCGCGCTCCTCACTTCCGCCGCCAGGGCCTGGAGCCTTTCGCTGAGCAGGACCGGGAAGGCGGCTGGATCCTCGAGCCGCCGGCAGGCGGAAGGAATTTCCGCCAGCCGCCGTTGCGCCTGCTGGCGGATTTGGCCCAACGGGATTCTTTCCCCGAGGCGGGCCCCGGCATGCATCACTGGAACCAGCAGGGGCGTCGCGCCGGGAAAATTCTCCTCGGCCAGGCCCACCACGTCATGGTCCCGGAAGCGGAAGATCTGCTTGGCGCCTGGCAGGGTGGATTTATCCGGGCTGAACTTGGCCGCCCCCCGCAAGCGGCCTTTCCGCTCGATTTCCACCAGCTTGTAGATGCTGCCCATGGAAGGAGCGTCGGCCGAGGTCGCCAGCTCCGTGCCAACCCCGAAACAATCGATGGGCGCACCGGCCGCCGTCAGCTCCGCAATGCGGTGCTCGTTCAAATCGCCGCTGGCCATGATGCGGGCCTGCCGGCATCCGGCCCGGTCGAGAATTCGCCGGGCGACCCGACTCTCGGCCAGAAAGTCGCCGCTGTCGAGGCGAATTCCCCAGAAGGACCCCTCCACAGCCGCGGCGTTCTCCACTCCCGTCTCCAACTCATAGGTATCGACCAGGTAGACGGTATTCTCCCCCAGCAGTTCCTGCAAGCGGGCAAAAGCCTCCGCTTCAGAATCGAAGGCCAGCGTCCAGGAATGGGCGGCCGTGCCGAACACGGGAATGTGGAAGCGGTAGCCCGCCTCCACGTTGGAGGTGCCTATGCAACCGCCGATGTAAGCTGCCCGGGCGCCTAGCGTCCCCGCCTGCGGCGTGTGGGCCCGGCGGGTGCCGAATTCGATCACGCCGCGGCCCCCGGCGGCCTCCACCATGCGCGACGCCTTGGTGGCAATCAGGGTCTGAAAAGTCATGGTTGAAAGCAGAAAGGTTTCCGGAATCTGCGCCTCCAGCAGCGGCGCCGATACCCGCAGCACCGGCTCGCCTGCAAACAGGGGCGTGCCTTCTTCCACCGCCCAGACGTCGCCCGTGAATCGGAACTCTCTCAGGCAATCAAAGAAGGCGGCCGGCGCCCGTGAAAAAACGGGCAGGCCTTTCAGGTACTCGATTCCCTCCGGGGTGAACTTCAGCTCCAGTAAGTATTCGATAGCCTGTTCGAGGCCCGCCGCCAGCACATAGGACCGGTGGGCCGGCAGCCGGCGCAGGGAAAGCTCAAAGGTGGCCCGTTGCCCGGCCTTTCCGGCCTGGAAATAGCCGGCGGCCATCGTCAGCTCGTACAGGTCCGTCAGAAGTCCTTGCACTCTCCCCACTTATAGCATGCTGCCGCTGCGCCGAGGCCCGCAGACAAGCTTGGCGCTCACTTTGTTGTTGACATTCTGGTACTGCCGCTGGTACACTCGGTACTGTAATTTTGTTGCCCCTCAGCTCCGGTGAGTTGTCCCGCCGCTGGAGCCTTAAGGTGTTGGGTAGGCCGATTCGAGTTCGATCGACGAGGGAGCTAAATGTTCTTTGTCTCGCTGTTTATGAGTCTTGCCTGGATGTTCGGCGGATCGATGGACATCGCCGCTAGCGGCGGCGTTTTCGACAGAGTATATGGCCCGTACCACGCGGTCCATGGGCACCGGCCGGGGCCGCCGAACGGCCACAGTGAAAACACCACCCACCAGCATCACGGAACGCACGGGCACTCCGTGCCGCTTGGGCTCGACGGTGGTCACCACAATGTACTGCCTCACAGCCCGTAGCTTGCCGTCAACTGCGTAGTTATAACAAGTAGAGGGCGCCCGGTTCATCGGTTCTCAGGTGTTATTGTGCCGAGAACCGTAGGGCTGCTGGCGCCTCCAAACTTTTCAGCAAGATTCTTGTTGCAGATTAACGACAGAGTGTCGTATAGTGTGCTTTTTGTAACCGTAAGTTGCCAAACAAAACTAAGGGGAGAATCTTTCCCGCCGGAGGGGTACAACTGATGCTTCGATCTGGGCCGCTGACTGTTTCGAAGGCGAAGGCGTACTGCAGCCTCCATCGCGCGGGGATGCCCTGGCGACAATTTTGAATTGAGGAGACCGATATGACAGTGTGCCGAAGGGTAGTGGTGGCGGTGGTCTGTTTCCTTTGCGTGGCGGGCCTCGGACAAGCGAGTGCCATCACGAGCAAGACGGACACGGCGCTGGACGGAGCGTTCCTCATCGACTTTGAGTGTTTTGAGACTGGCTCCTTCACGAGCATCACTGCCGATAACGTGACGTTCACCACCACCGTGGGAGGGCAGGTGGGCTACATTTCCACGGCCTACAGCGGAGGTTACGGCGCGGTTGGTCAGTCACTCCAGAACACTTACAACTCCAACGCCTTCGGCACCCTCAGAATGGATTTCGCGACCGCGGTTTCGGCGTTCGCGTTCAACTGGGGCGCCTCCGACACGCAGTGGACTCTTACCGCGTACGACGCCTCCGACAACGTGATCGAATCTATTTGCACTCCGCCGGAGGGTCTGGTATATTACCCTTCTACTTTTCACATCGGCATACGGCGGAATCCCGCAGCCGCCAAAGGGCAGTTGTGGGTGGAGTGTTCAGTTGCAAGAGAGTTGATTGGGGTTAAGAGATGCCTATGAAGCGGAATCATACACGTGCAACGATGTTTTTAGCTGCGTTCGTGCTGCTGGCTGCGGCGGCCTCCTTGGATGCACACACATCGGCGATCTGCGCCCGGGACGAGCCCGGCGGGGGCGTCACGTTCTTTGCCGCGACCTATCATTTCCCCGGGTCGCCGGTCGGCGGGATTATCGTGGACGGGGTCACCTACGCCTTCACGGGGATCATCGATCCGCTGCCGGCAGGTGTAACGAACTGCAGCGCCTTTTGTTTCTCATTGGATGAGTCCGGCGTGAACTGGCAAACGGTCACCGTGCTCGGGCTGACACCTGGGTCGAAGAGCCTTACGACGACTTCAACAAGTGCCGTCGAGTCTCCCGGGGGATCTCCGTGTACGGGGATCAACCTGACCGTCGCCGGGGGCGGCGTAGGCGGTTGCCCGGCCCACAGGACGCACGGGCATATTTCGACCATCCCCCCAACTCACAGCGGCGTCTCTCATGTGCACCACGGCCAGCACGGTCACAAAGTGGCTGCCAACTGTCCGCCTCATGCGCCGGGGCACACCGGTGCAGGTGCGGCGCCGGAACGGGAAGGGCTCTTGAACACGAACCTCGAAACCGCAGCGCCTGCTTTTGTGGCTGCTCTCAATGAAGATGGGACTTTGAACGGAAGCCCCAGCGGCACCAACGCTATAAGGGTCAGCGCGACCCGGCCCGGCGGCGTACTCCAAATGTTTGGGTCGGCCGAGGGCTTGTTCCTGGGAGACGATGACGAGAGCCCCGTTGTAGGAGCAAGGGGCGGATTCACGCCTCCAGCCTCTGGGTCACCACTGTACTACACCACGAGCTTGCCCCTGGTGCGAATCGGCGGCTTGGCTGCCAAGGTGC
>JACQDG010000073.1 GCA_016201185.1 Acidobacteriota bacterium
CCGGGGGCTGTCCTTCCACGTACACTTCGAGCAGCGGCCCGTTGGTCGCGATGCTGCGTCCGGCCTTGAGGTCTTGAAACCACCGGGTGTAGCTGAAGGGTCCGCTCAGGTGGACGTAAACCCTCTCGAAGCCCGGCCAAACCGGCATCACCCCGGAGGCCGAGCCGGCTGAAACAGGGATGCGGAAGCCGCACTGGAGAAAGCTGTAATACAGATCGATCATCCACTGGGCGAAGCCGGCAGGCGTCTGGTAGGCGGGCGAATCACGCTCCATCGACCCGAATTTTTCCGCTTCCAGCAGGACGCCGTTGGGATGGAAGTGATTATTGACAATGCCGATGGCATCAATGGCGCCGAACGCCACGTTCACTGGAACATTCTTCCAAATGGGCTTCTCGGCGTCCACGAACCCTCCCTCGGCCCGGGCCTGGCGGCAATACTCGAGGTCAAGAGGATAGAGGACCGTCATGTTCGGATCGATGGGCGAACTGGTGTTCAGCAGCACCACCGCGCCATGTCCTCTGCCCAGCCTTTCGACCTCCTGATTCTGCTGGCTGGCAATGTGGGCCTGGTCTGCCGGCACAAGGTGGGTCGGGGGGAAAGGAGGCGGCGGTTCCCTGGACATGCCCAGGTGGCGCGTGATGGTGGGGCCGACGTTCAGCTCCTCGGCGCGTAGCAGCAAGGGCATTTCCTCCGGCGCACGGTGGATGTGCAGGTCGCCGGAATACCACCCGCGCTGATTCATCTCGTGGAAGCGCGGGATTTCCATATCGAGGCGGGTGGCCGCGCCCGGCTCGAGCGTGGCCATCTTTTCCGCGGGCCGGAATTCGGCGCCCTTCTCGGCGCGCACGCGGTACTTGCCTGGCGCGAGCTGCATCACGGCGCGGCGGTCAACGACAGAGTGGACCTCACCAGGGCGGGAATAGTGGATGGCGCCGGGGATCAGGAGCGGCCGTCCATCCTGGTCGAAGATGTAGACGCGCGCCACAGTAGGCTGGCCGCCGGCCGAAAAATGCAGTTCGAGGGTTGCTCCCCGCGGTCCCTGCGCCGGAGCGTGGCTGCCCGCAGAACATGCGCAACAGTAGGCGAGAAGGAACCGGAATGGAAGGCGCATGGATGGACAAGGCCGGAAAGTGATATTCTAACTCGCTTGGCTCGCTGCTCAGAGCGGAAAGCCAGAACATGAAAACTTGGATGCCAGGGATTCTCCTGCCGTTGGCCGCATTGTTTTGCGCGGCGCCACTGTTCCCACAGAAGGAAGAGGACGTGAAGAACCCGCTCGAGAAAGATCGGGCGGCTATGGCCGCAGGGAAGAAGCTGTTTGCCGAGGCCTGCGGCACCTGCCACGGAACGACCGGGCACGGCGGGCGGGGCCCCAATCTAGCCGATGGTAAGATCGTCCAGCCGGCCAAGAACAAGCAATTATTCGACTCCATTCGCAAGGGTGTTGCCGGCACGGAGATGCCTCCCTGTTCCCTCGAGGACGAGAAAATCTGGCAACTGGTGGCCTTCTTGCGCGACATGACAGCCAACGCCTTTGAAACCGAAGTGCCCGGGGATGCCGCCGCCGGCAAGGCTCTTTTCTTCGGCAAGGCGCGCTGCGCGGAGTGTCATATGATACGCGGCCAGGGTGGGCTAATGGGGCCGGACCTCGCCAACATCGGCCTGACCCGATCGGTCGAGAAACTGCGGGAAGCTATTTTGCAGCCTGACGCCGAGGTGGACCCAAGCTTCCGCGGCGTCACCGTGGTCACCGTCGACGGTCGCAAGATCGAGGGCGTGGCGCGCAATTACAGCAACTACTCGATACAAGTCGTGGACCGGGAAGGAAGGCTGCACCTCCTCGAGCGCCGGGAATGGCGCGAGCTCGATTGGCACAAGAAATCGCTTATGCCCGACAACTATGCTCAGACCCTCAGCAGCACGGAAGTTCAGGATCTGCTGGCCTTCCTGAGCCGGCAATCCACCGGCTCGGTCCGGCGGAAGGAGGAACAATGAGGCCCCTCTGGCCGGCGCTGGCGCTTCTTGCAGGCGCGAGCTTTTCTTTCTTAGCGGGGGAACTCGCGGCGCAGGTTCGTTTCGAGGAGATTCTCCGGCCGCCTGCCGAGAATTGGCTGAGTTACTCCGGCGATTACAGCGGCCGCCGACACAGCCAGCTCAAGCAGATCAACACGGCCAACGTCGGGAATGTCGTCTCGCAGTGGGTTTACTACATAGAAGGCGCCAAACACCTGGAGTGCACGCCCATCGTGGTGAACGGGGTGATGTACGTGACCAACAGCAACGAGGTCCACGCCCTCGACGCGCGCACCGGACGCCGCATCTGGCTGTACCAGGACACCCGTACCGCCCGCAAGGATGTAAACAGGGGCGTTGCCGTGCTGGACCATAGGGTCTTTTTTGTCACCGGGGACGCCCACCTGGTGGCGCTGCATGCCACGACCGGCGCGCTGCTGTGGGATGTCGAGTACGCCGACGTCAAGCGAGGCTATTTTGCAACGCTGGCTCCGCTGGCATTGAAGGACAAGGTCATCGTGGGCGTTTCCGGCGGCGACAGCGGTATGCGGGGCTTCGTGGCGGCCTACTCGGCCTCTACCGGCGAAGAACTCTGGCGCTTCTATACCGTGCCTACCACCGGCGAGCCTGGCTCTGAATCCTGGGACAAGTTCCCCTTGGAGTGGGCCGGGGCGGCCACCTGGATGACAGGCACCTACGACCCCGAACTAAACCTGCTCTTTTGGCCCACCGGCAATCCCTGGCCCGATTTTTACGGCGGGGATCGTCAGGGAGACAACCTCTATTCGGATTCCGTCGTCGCCCTGAACGCAGCCACTGGCAAGCTAAAGTGGTACTTTCAATTTACCCCGCATGATACTCATGACTGGGATGCGCAGGAGTTCTCAGTCGCGCTAGATGCGGACTGGCGCGGGAAGCCCCGCAAGCTGCTGATCCACGCCAACCGCAACGGCTTCTTCTACGTGCTCGACCGGACCAACGGCCAGTTTCTTTTCGGCAAGCCTTTTGTGCAGAAGCTGAATTGGGCCAAGGGGCTGAACGAGCGCGGCCGGCCGATCGTGGCGCCCAATACGGACCCGACCCCAACGGGAGTTGAAGTCTGCCCCTCGGTGCGCGGCGCCTCCAACTGGATGTCGCCCTCCTACAATCCCGAAACCAGGCTTTTTTACGTTCCCACCCTGGAGCAATGCGACACTTACACCAGCTCATCGCGAAAGCCGGAGCCGATGAAAAACTTTGGCGGTACCGGCGCCGAGCCTAAACCAAACCAGGTGGGTCAATTCTACATGCGGGCGCTGGATCCGCTGACGGCCGAAATCCGCTGGGAGCATCCCATGCCCGGCCCGGCTACGATGTGGACCGGCACGGTCTCCACTGCGGGCGGGCTGGTCTTCGCCGGGGACGATGATGGCCACCTGATCGCGCTCGACGCCAAGACCGGCCGGGACCTGTGGTATTTCTATACAGGGCAACTTCTCACCGCCTCCCCCATAACCTACATGGCCGGCGGCAAGCAATACGTGGCCATCGCCACGGCGACCAGCATTTTCTCCTTTGCCCTGTTTGAACCGCAGACTGCGCCGGGCCGGCCGTGACGCCGACGAGCTTCGGCTACTGGAACTTCTGCCCGCCGATGTAGACCGAGTGGATTGTTCGGGTATTGCGAATATCGTCGAGAGGGTTCTTCCCGAGGACGATCAGGTCGGCGTACTTGCCCTTTTCGAGGGTGCCGAAGTCGCGCGAAACACCGAGAAATTCTGCGGCGTTCTTGCTGGCGGCCTGGATCACCTCTATAGGCGTGAGCCCTGCGTCTGCCATCAGCTCCATTTCCCAGTGCTCGAAAAAGCCCTGGAAGCGGGCCGGCGGGCCAGTGTAGGTGCCGAATCCGAGTCGCACCCCCGCGTCCCGCAGCTTCTTCAGGTTGCGGCTGGCAGTTTCGAAAGCGGCCTTGTTCTTGGCGAAATCGGGGTCGGAGAAGATTCGGTTCCGATAAGCCGCGCTCTTCACCGTTGCGACGGTTTCCGGCTGCACGACGCGGAGGAAGAAAGGATCATCCAGCCAGGGCGGGGAAACGGCGTAGACAAAGGTGGACTGCTCGCGGCTCAGGGTCGGAATGGCGATGGCGTTGTTCTTCTTGATCTTGGCGATCAGCTCCTCGTCCACGTCGCGGTCGCGGACGCTGTGGGCCAGGGCGTCCAGCCCGGCGTCGAGCAGGCCCTTGGCGTCATTTAAATAGAAGAGGTGCGCGGCTGTTTTCAGCTTGCGCTTGTGGGCCTGGTCGATGATGGCGGTGTACAACTCGGGAGGTAGCTTCTGGTAACGGCCATAATGATCGTCCACCCACATCTTCACCAGGTCGACGCGCATCTTGGCCAGCTCGTCCACGTAAGCCCGGGCCTGGGCGGCCGTTGACACCTCAAAGGGCACGCCCTTGTTGCCGGGCAGCACCGCCGGGTAGCCGCCTGGAATTGTGAAGCCGCGTCCGGCGGAGTAAACCCTGGCGCCGTTCAGCCGCCCGCCCCGCTGCTCGTCACGAATGCGGATCATCAGCTCCGGATCGGCGTCCGAGCCCATGCTGACCACGCTGGTAACGCCATAGGAAGCGTAGGTGCGCAGGTGGGCTTCGATGTTGTCGCGGGTATAGTTTTCCTTCCCCTGCGTGAGCCCTTTCGTCATACCTACGTGGCCGTGGAGGTTGATGATTCCCGGCATGACGGTCTTGCCGGCCAGGTCCACTACGTTGGCCCCGGCGGGCGGCTTAATCCTCGCGGCCGGGCCGATGTTGCGGATCCGCCCGCCCCCGATCACGATTGACACATTATGTTGCGGCGGCCGGCCCGTGCCGTCGATCAGGTCCACGCCCTGCAGCACGGTATCCTGGGCGGCCAGCGGCCCCGGGGCCATCCCGCACCACAAAATGACCGGCAGCAAGGAATGTTTTTTCATAGGTGTGAGCGATTCTAACACAGCACGGGATAGTGCTACGGGCAGTCGGTGCGAAAGAAACGGGAATTAAATAAGAAAAAACAGGAATCAAATGAGAAAGCTTGAGGGGAGAGGGAGTTGGGCAAAGACCACCTGTCGAAGCGCCGGGACGAGGTCGTTTTGACCCCCTTACTGCAAAAACCTGATCCTGCGTATCCTGAACCGGGCCGGCTTCTCGCCCGGCAGGTCGATCCGCAGCACGTTGCGCCAGGGCTTTGGCCGCCGACCGCGAAAGGGCGCTTTTCCTGGAACTCCCTGTCCTACCAGAGCGTATTTGCGTTTAAGGAGTCCTTATGAACTTCGGCAGTGATCTCCGCTATGCGCTGCGTGGAATCCGGCGCAACCCCGGCTTCAGCGTCATCGCCATCGCCACGCTCGCCTTCGGCATCGGCGCAAACACGGCCATCTTCAGCGTCTTCGATGGAATCCTCATCCGGCCTCTCGGCTACGGTGACGAGACCCGCCTAGTCGTCATTCACGAAGTCGTCCCCAAGTTCAGCCGCTTCGCGCCCAGGATTCCCGTGAACGCCATGCACTTCCTCGAATGGCGCAAAAGCGTGCGCGCGTTCGAGCGAATCGCGATGATCGGGGGGATGGCCGTGAATCTCACGGGAGCAGGAGAGCCGGAACGCCTCGCAGCCGCGCGGGTTTCTTCGGGTCTCTTTCCGATGCTCGGAGCGCGCACCCAATTGGGCCGAACGTTCCTCGAGGAGGAGGACCAGCCCGGACGCGACAACGTCGTCGTTCTGAGCAATGCCCTCTGGAAGCGCCGATTCGCCTCCGATCCAAACGTCATTGGGGGCAAGATCCTGCTCGATGGGCATCCCTACGAAATCATCGGAGTGCTCTCGTCCAGCTTCCACTTCCCCAAGCTGAGCCAACTCTACGCGATGACCATCGCCGCCGAGCGGCCCGAGCTGTGGAAACCTTTTGCCGTTAAGCCGGACGAGCTGGAAGCGATGGGAGATTTCAATTATGCCTGCATCGGGCGCCTGCGGCCAGGCGTCTCGCTGAGCCAGGCAGTGGCCGAATTGAATGTGGCGCAGGAACGTCTGGCAAGCCAGGTGCCGGAGAAGGTCGAACTCCTCGCCGCCCTGGTCCAGCTTCAGGATCAGATCACCGGCCGGTCGCGCAGCGGTCTGCAACTGGTGCTCTCCGCTGTCGGCGTCGTTCTGCTGATCGGCTGCGTCAACGTCGCGAACCTGCTGCTGGCACGCGCCACAGCGAGAAAACGGGAGCTCGCCATCCGCTCCGCCATCGGCGCTGGCGCCCGGCAGCTGCTGCAGCAGATCCTTGCCGAAAGCCTGCTGCTCGCGGGAATCGGCGGGGCCCTCGGAGTGATGATTGCCTACGGCTCGCTCCGGCTGATCCTGACCCGCGCGCCAGTCGACCTGCCGCGACTGGATGAGGTGCATCTGGACGCCCGTGTTCTTTTCTTCACTGCCGCCATTTCCATCTTCGCCGGCCTCCTTTGCGGCCTGCTTCCTGCGTGCCGCTTTGCCCGCACCGATCCACAGGAAGCCATGAAATCGGCGGCCCGCGGCAGCACCGCAGGACGCGGCTCGGGAAGCCTGCGCTCACTCCTCGTTGGCCTGGAGGTCGGCCTCAGCACGCTGTGCCTGATCGCCGGCGGCCTCCTTCTGCGCAGCTTCGTGAAGCTGCTCGAAGCGGACAAAGGGTTCGCCGTTCAGCAGGTCATCACCGTCAACCTGAATCTGCCTGACACTCGCTACCCCGATCAGTCACAAAGAGTGCGCTTCATGCGGTCGCTATTGGATTCCATGCAGACGTTGCCTGGCGTGCTGTCCGCCGGCATTTCCAACATGCTTCCCTTGAGTGGCGAGGGAGGGAATAATCTGTTGACACTCGAAGGAACAAAGGTGCCGTTCACGGAGCGCCCCCTGGCCGACATTCGGGGCGTAAATCCCGAGTACTTCCCCACCATGGGCATCGCGCTGCGGCAAGGCAGAATCTTCGAACAGGCGGACCGCGAGCGCAAGATCGCTCTCGTATCGGCGCTGACCGCGGAGCGGCTCTGGCCAGGACAAAATCCCCTGGGCAAGCGTTTCAAATTCTGGGATCCCGACGGTCCGTTCATTGAGGTGACGGGTGTTGTCGGCGATGTAAGGAGCGTCGGACTCGACAGAGCGCCCTCAATGACTGTCTACCTACCGTATTGGCAGCAGCGCACCTGGGGCGGCCCCTCGCTTGCCGTCAGAACCGCCCTCGATCCTCTTGCCATTTCCTCCACAATTCGCAGCGCCATCCATCACATCGATTCCGAGTTACCAGTTCCTCAATTCCAAACCATGGAACAAATCGTCGACGAATCCCTGGCTCAGCGGCGCTTCCAGATGAATCTTATCCTGCTTTTCGCTGTTTCCGCCCTCGTGCTGGCCAGCCTCGGCATCTACGGCGTCGTCTCCTATTCCGTAGCTTTGCGCACCAATGAAATTGGTATCCGCATGGCCTTGGGAGCCCGCGTCGCGGACATCCTGAAGATGATCTTGCGGCAGGCAATGGCTCCGGTCGCAGTGGGCCTTTGTGGCGGCGTGGTCGCCTCACTCGCGGCGGGACGCTTGCTGTCCGGACTGCTCTACGGCGTCGCGCCCGTGGACACCGTGACCATCAGCAGCGTCGTGTTGACGCTCGCCGCCGTTGCGGCGCTGGCCAGCTTCATCCCGGCCCGGCGCGCCACCCGCGTCGATCCCGTAACTGCTTTGCGATATGAATAATGGAACTATCAGCGCCGCCGCTGCGTGGCGAAAAAACAGGAATTAAATGGCACACCCTGGAGCGCCCGGGGGTTGGGTAGACCCGCACGGTGGAAGCCCCGAACCGGGGCGCTACCGTGAATACTTCCAGGCGAGATCGCCGATCCAGGCCAGCCTGTACTCCAGCCCCTGGTAGGCTTTGACCACTACCAGTACCCAGAGCAGGAAAAAGCCGAGCAGGATCAGCCCAGCATGATGTTCAGCGCCAGCGCCGCCAAGCCGAAAAAAACCGCCTGCAAGCAATGGAAGCGCACAAAGGGGCTTTGGCGGAAACGGTCGAGGAACAGAAACACCAGCCCCGTGATCCACAGGTAGGCAAGGGCTGCGATCCAGCGCTCCCTTTCACTGGGGATGGGGGCAGTCTGTTCCAATTCCTTACGCCGGCAAGTCCACCACCGCCTCGGTGATCTGTCCCAGATAACGGCCGTCGCACATCACGTCGGCGGCGATGGCGATCCGCGGCTGGCCGTATGGGCGCTCGCGCGCCGTGCGAAGCACAAAGCTGCCGCTGGCATGGCCGCGCGGCGGCGCCTCGAAGCGCAGCAAGTCCGGCTCGGCGCTCCAGCCTTCGGGTAGCACCAGCGCCACCTCCATTTTCATGGGCACCGCGCGGTAGTTCTGGACGCGGATCTCGCCGCGCGCCGATTCGCCCGGCTTGACGACCATCTGGTAAGGATAAATCTTGACCCAGCTCGGGTCCAGGCCGAAGTCGCAATCGCGGTCGGCGACCAGCTCCTGGAAGAGGTCCTTCTGCTTGCGCAGCTTCTCTTCCGTGGCCAGCAGGTCGGAGCGGTTCACCAGAAACGGCTTGCCGTGGCCCGGGGCAATCAGGTTCGGCTCGCGATCGAGGATGTTGCGGATGGACTTCAGGTGGCTGTCGCTTTCCACGTGGTTGCGGAAGATCAGGTTGTGCCGCAGGGCGCCGTCGGACTGCGGGGCGTTGGGGTTGGTGAAAAAAGCATCGCCGGTGAAGGCCACCCGGGCGCCGTCGATGGAGACAAACATCGCCATCTGGTATTCCGTGTGGCCGGGAGAATGCGTCACCTCAAATTCGAATTCCTCCCACCGGAACTTTTCGCCGTGGCGGAACGCTCGATCGACCTTGAACGGCTCGCCCAGCGTGCAGCCCAGGTTGTGGCCGCGCGGGTTCTCGAAAATGTCGACCATGTTTTCGTAACACCAGATACGCGTGCGGTAGTGGCGGATGAGGTGCGGGAACCCGTTCATGTGGTCGTCATGCATGTGGCTGGGCATGGCGACCTCCACTGACTTTAGCCCGTACTGCGCCTTTAGCGTGTCGATGTTGTGCTCCACGAAACGGATGCGGTCGCCGGCGGGCGTGGCGTTAAGGAAGCTGCCAAAGTAATTTCCGCTGGCCGAGCCGTAGTCGATGAACATGGCCTTGCCGCTGTTGCTGATGATGGCGTAGAAGGAGGAGTTCGTCTGGTGGTGGGCGATGAAATGCGGGCTGACGGCGTAGGGCCGGTTGGCCTCGGTCAGCGTGCCGCCGCCGGTTTCGAAACGGTAGTACTCCGACAGACGGTCGATGGTCTGGCCGATGCCGTGGGCGGGATTCGGCAGCGGCGCCCCGTGGGACGGGCACAGCAGCTCGGGCTTCAGCTCCCGCAGCCTGGAGAGCGAAAAGACGGCCATGTCCACGCCTTCCGAGCCGCCGTAATTGTATTGCATGTCGTAGAGCGTGTTCACTTTGCCCGGGCTGTGCATCAGGTCGCCCGAGAACGCCACCTTCTTGCCGTCCAC
>JACQDG010000083.1 GCA_016201185.1 Acidobacteriota bacterium
ATTCCCTGTCAGGAGCTTGTTGTAGGGAAGCACAACTCCGCCCACCACGATGGCCCCCAGGGTAAAAGCGAGGATGCACCGGCTCTTTAATCGCCGGCCTCCAGCGCCCAGCGCCCAAAGCCCCAGAACCCCTGCCACCACAGCTCCCTCCAGAGGCCGGATCAAAATTACCATCCCCGTAGCGATACCGCTCAACCAGCCCCAGAATGTTTTCCCCGTTTTTCTCGCCCAGGCTACGCCCAGCGCCCCGGCCAAAGCGCAGGTGAGGGTAAATGTGTGAGTCATGAAGTTCATGGCCATGAAAATGTGCCAGGGCGAGACGCACAGCAGCAGCACGGACAGGCGCGCCGTGCGACGGTCGTAAATTTCTCTGACCAAGAAGTAGGTCAGCACAACATTGCAGCCTGCCAGCACCGGGTTGACCAGCCAGGGAACTCCCAACAGGACCCCGACAGCCAGCATCGCGGGCCAGCCCGGGGGCACGGGGCAATACCACCGGTCGCTTTCGTAGGTCATCAGGTCCACGTTGATTGCATCCGGCGCTTCCGGAGCGGGCAAAGTAAGCCTCCCGGCGGCGAAATAGCGCGCCTGGTACAGGTAAACCACTTCATCCGGGATGTGCGGATGCCGCTCATAAATGCAGAAGCTCAAAAAGGCGGCCAGGGTTGTCACCCAGATGCCGCCAATCGCCACGAAGCGATCGGGGCTGGAGGGTTCCAACCACCGGTCGAACTTCTCTTTCAAGGAGGTCAGCGATTTCGGGGGCACCGCCCACGCTGCGAGCACAACGCCGCCTAAATTGACCGCCTGCACGAGACCGGCAAATAACATCTCGGCGACGTAAGCGGGTTTGTCACGCGACAATGCCGCACCAGAAAGAAACAAGACTACACCCACACCCCCGAGCTGCCACCAGCGAAAGTTCCGGCCCAGCCAGGTTCGAATATCCGGCCACCGGCGGCGCAGGCCTGCTATTACTGCGGCGCTTTGCGCGGCCAGACAGATGAATAGCCAGGGGTGACGCAGAGGCCGCCAGTGCTGATAATGGATCAACGGCCCGGCATCGATCATCTGCAAGGCCACCGCCTGTCCCACCAAAGACAGGCAAAGCCAGAAGGCGAATCGTTGCCAATCGGTTGCAACCGCCCATCCCAGTATCAGCAAAGCTATGCCCGCAGACGCCGCCAAGCAGAATCTTCCCGCAAGAAAGCCTTCCGCGTCGCGGCATCTGGGGCCCAGACAAGCCCAGGCCACCAATGCGAATCCGCAGGTGCAGACCAAGAATCGGAACCACCGGTCTCGCAACATGGTGTTTGCCGGTCTCACCTTCCTGCCATATCTTGAAGGATACAACGACAGACGGGTTCTCTTCCCCCAAGTGCGCAGATTCGGTGGCGTCCCCAGCGGGATTTGAACCCGCGTTACCGCCGTGAAAGGGCGATGTCCTAGGCCGGGCTAGACGATGGGGACGGCGGCAGGAAGGGCCGAAATTTCTGAGCCCTTCCTTGAGGGCGCGGGGATCGTCAATGCGCGACGGCAGAAGGAGGTACTCTATAAGTTCCGGCCCGAGAGTTGCTTTTACCGCCGCGGGGCGCCCGATGCTCTCTTTTTCATGCCCTCAAACACATCGGGGATCGACGGTGAGCCGCCCAACAGGGAACAAGCTACCATAATTACCAAATCAAAGACACGGGCGTTGCACCCCCAGCAACCTGCTGTGCCTACTTGCGCCACCCGACCACAAGAGTGTTGTCTGCTTTCAATTGCACCTGGGTCCCCAGCTTTTTCCCTTCCCTATGCAGGGTGTCGCGCAACCACTCAGCGTCCCTTCTTGAAACACGATGCAATCGGAAACGCCTGATCGCAAGGGGCTTCATCTCGAGCCGCACGAGATTTTGGGTGGACGGATCTACCGTCAGGAAGTACATCAAAACCAATTGGCTCCGGTACTCTTCGTAGCCTCCGATGCCCTCGTAGTCGTTGAGGAAGTCCCCACAGCCATAGAGGATCGGCTTGTCTTTGTAGACCTCGATCCCCTTCGGATGGTGGGAAGAATGGCCATATATAACGTCTACGGCCGCTCGATCCACGAGTTCGTGAGCGAACCCGATGTGATCAGGGGGGATTTCATAGCCCCAATTCTCGCCCCAGTGAATCGACACCACAGCGATATCGCCCGAGCGTTTGTGCGCGCTGACTCTGCCGCCGATGAGGCTCGCCGCTTCTTGCGAGAGGTCCGGAAGGAACGCGACGCCTGGTTTCTTGTCTGTTGCCGCCCAATCCCCCGGGATCCCACTGCTTGCTGTTCCAAAAGCAAAGGCGAGCACCCGCCCTTTGCCCGGGACCTCCATGATGGCCGGCTCTTGGGCCTCGGCGCGGTTTCGTCCCGCTCCGGCAGTCTTCACCCTTGCCTGCCGCAGTGTTTCCAGCGTTTCGGCCAGCCCGGAATGGCCCCAGTCGAGGACGTGGTTGTTTGCGAGGCCACAGCAGTCGATTCTGGCCGCCGTCAGGCAGGCAATGTTCGCCGGATGCATCCGGTAGTGGATGGCCTTGGGCGCCCGATCTTCGCTGGTCGTGACGCTTGTCTCCAGGTTGACCATGCGGAGGTCCGGCGCCGCGCGTGCAAGTTCCTCCAGGGCGTCACCCCAGACATAGGAATGGTCGACCGGTTTGGGGATGGGACCGCTGGCTCGCTCCGCCAGCTCCACGTATCCTGACGCGGACTTCACGTGGGGCTCGTAAAGATGGGGGTCGGAAGGGTGAGGAAGTATCTGGTCGATGCCTCTCCCCGTCATCACGTCTCCGCACAAACACAGGATGACAGACCGGGAGCCTCCGGACTTCGTCTGTGCTGCCTGTTTCGGTTCCGCTGGCGCCGTCCACAGTCCATAGGCAGCCACCCCTGAACGCTGCAAGAATTCCCTTCTGCTGGACATTGGAGACGGGCCGCCGGTCCCTGCTACCAGTCTATGGCACCTTTGTTCAGTTCGTAAGCGCTTGGCGGCCGTTTGGCATGTCGAATGCTACGGAGTCGTCTCCAGACGCCGGGGAGGTTGTGTACCTCGAGCCTCGGTTCCGCAAGAACGTGGTGCTCCTTCTTCTTCTCGGCCTAGCTTTCAGCGCTCCACCTGTGGGCGCACAAATCTCTCCGGGCAGCTTTCCAGGGCGCACAGCTCGTTAAGTGGACGCTAGCTTCAATGCCGAACCCCGCGCGGCAGAGCGGTCCCTTTGCTTCGCCTGGGCAAGATGGTTTTCAGGTGAGCCCCGGCCGCCCCGCATCTTTCCTCATCGCGGCGGTCCTGCCTCCGAGCTCACTCAAACGGGTACGGCGGGGGAGTGATGTTTTTGAGGCGCAGATACACCTCGCACTGGCCGCGGGTGTGGGCCATGTGGGCGTAGGCTCCTTCGAGCGCATCGCGGCCGGTCATCTCATATTTCCCGACCTTGACCGTTTTGCTGAGCTGCTCCTCGGTGACCGCGGGCAGGGCCTTGTCGCAGAACTCCGCGGTCTCTTTGAGGTACTTGAGGACCGTCGCTTTATCGGTGGTGCCTTGGGGCGGTGTCTCCGGCGGCTTCATCCCCGTTACGAGCGCGAACATGCCGGCGTTGAAACGGCCGATGTGAATGATCTGGCCGGCGTAATTCCGCTCCACGGGCTTGGCGGTGGAGGGCGGGATGTAGCTGTAGCCTTCCTCGGGCATCATCTCCGCCACGGTGTTCGTGAACGCAATGGAGCTTTTCCAGTGCTTGGCAAAATCGGCCTTCCAATCGTACTCGGCTGCCGCCAGTGGCAGAGCCAGAAACGCGCAGAGCGCCAGGGGCGCCTTCAAGGATATTTTTCGCATGGACTTACTGTAGCTGCGGTTTCGGAGAAGATCAAGGGCAGCCTTGGACCCGTGGTCGAAACGGAAAGTCTGGCGTCCCCAGCGGGATTTGAACCCGCGTTACCGCCGTGAAAGGGCGATGTCCTAGGCCGGGCTAGACGATGGGGACGGCGAAGACGTATACCGGCAAAGGGTACCGGCGCCAGGCCCAGGGCAAGCTGATGAACCTGCGCCTGGCCCAGGCCCTGTTCGACGACGAGTGGCTCACCGAGCGTCCCTTCGAGCCGGCCCGCAACACGGCGCAGGTGATCGAGGCCCTGGATTTCTACAAGCGGCATGGCGTGCTGATGGTCAACGTCAGCCTGCAGGGCGGCAACTCCGGCTACTCGCTCGCCGTGAACGGCATCGCGCGGCAGAACGCGGCCCGCTACGGCCGCGGACAGGGGCTGCTGGTAAGCGCCTTCCGCGCCGACGGCTCGCTCAAGCCGGCCTGGCTCGAGCGGCTGGAGAACTTGCTCCGCGCCGCTGACCAGCACGGCATGCTGGTCTGTCTCATCTATTTCTATCAGGGTCAGGACGAGGTTTTCGATTCGACGGATGCCATCGAGGCCGCCGCCCGCCACATCACCGACTGGCTCATCGACAGGAAATTCCGCAACGTCATCATCGACGTAGCCAACGAGTGGGACCTGCAGGGGGACGTCTGGGACCACGGCGAGTACATCCCGCAGAACATCGCCGGCCTGGTGGAGCGCATCCGCGAGCGGTTCCAGGCGAAGCGCGCCGATTTCACCCTGCCCATCGGCGCTTCCACCAGCGGCAACATGGCTTATCCTGCTTCGCTCGCGGAGCTCTGCGACGTCGTGCTGCTCCACGGCAACGGCCGCGCGCCGGACGAGAAAGCCATTCGCGCCCAGCGGTACAAGGAGTATTCGAGGCCGGTGCTGATGATTGAGGACGACAACGGACAGGAGACCACCCAGCGCAACTTCGCCCGGGAGCGGGCCAGCGGCGACACCCTCTTCCGGCTGGGCGCCGGCTGGGGCTACATGCCGTGGGTGCAGGCGCAGCGCTTCCCGTTCCATTACATGCCGGGCCCGAGCCCTGTATTCACCGAACAGACCCCGATCGCCGAGCGCGACGCGGCCTATTTCCATGCAGTGCTCGACTTCATCGCCAGCTTGGTGCTCGAAAGACCGCCGGACGCGGGCAAGCGGAGGAAGCAATAGACGGCCGGCGCTGTTTGCTCAAATTATCTTCCAGCGCAACCTTCCTAAAAGCCCCCACGTCCATAATGAAGGTATGATGAATAAGACCCCCAGGTGAAGGGAGAAAAGCATCTATGAAGGCATCTCACCGTGTTTTGGTCTCGATTTTCGCTTTGGCCACCGGCACCGCACTGCTGGTTGCCGACACGATTCATTTGCGTAACGGCAAGCGCGTGGATGGCACCTTCGTCGGCGGGGATACCCGGCAGGTGCGGCTGATGGGGGCCGACGGAAACCTGCAGACCTTCGACATCACTGACGTGCAAAGCATCCACTTTTCGAGCCCGGGCGGAACGGCCCCGGCGGCCGCTGCTGCTGCCGCTGCGGCTCCCGCTCCGGCGGCGCGCACTGCGGCTCCTGCTGTGGCGGCTCCGGCCGCTGATGCCAGCCAGGTGGTTCCGGCCGGCACTGTGATCACCGTCCGCATGATCGACTCGGTCGATTCCGACGTGACCTCCGCAGGGGAGCGGTTCCGCGCTAGCCTCGATGACCCGCTGCAGATTGGGGAGAAAGTCATTGCCCCGCGCGGCGCGGATGTGACCGTGCAGGTCGTGCGCGTGCAGCAGTCCGGCAAGCTGACCGGGCGCGACGAAGTCGCCCTGGAGCTCTATGACCTCGACATCAACGGCAGGAAGTATCAAGTTGCCAGCAGCTACGCCGAAGTGCAGAGCGGCTCGCGCGGCGCCCGCACCGGCAAGGTGGTGGGCGGCGGAGCGGCGCTGGGAGCCATCATCGGAGCGATCGCCGGAGGCGGCAAAGGCGCGGCCATCGGCGCGGCCACCGGGGCCGGAGCCGGCGTGGCCGTCGAGATGGCCACCAAGGGCCAGCGGGTGAAGATCCCCTCCGAAGCTCGCCTGGAGTTCACGCTCAAGCAGCCCCTGGCCGTGGAATAGGCGCTACGGCCGGATCACCGTGCCGTCCCGCTTGCGGGTCGAGCCCCAGTTGTAGTCGAATGGCGTGTCGGATGCCGGCGGGAACTTCGCCGCCAGCTTTTCGTCCACATCAATGCCCCACCCGGGGGCCTCGTTGGCCCAGAAATAGCCATCCTGGATTCGCGGGCAGCCGGGGAACACTTCCTGCGTCTCTTTCCCGAACATGGTCTGCTCCTGGATGCCGAAATTGTAGCAGGCCAAATCCAGGGCGATGTTGGCGCAATGGCCCACCGGCGAGACATCGCCCGGCCCGTGCCAGGCCGTTCGGACGTTGAACCACTCCGCTAGCGCCGCCACTTTCCGCGCCGGCGTCAGCCCGCCAATCTGCGAGAGATGGATGCGGATGTAATCGATCAGCCGCTCCGTGATCAGCCCCACGAATTCGT
>JACQDG010000084.1 GCA_016201185.1 Acidobacteriota bacterium
GAGCTGGGGTTGAATTACCCCATGGGGCCATTCCGGCTAGCCGATTTCAGCGGCCTCGACATCGGCTATTACAATCGGACGGACAAATACAAGCAGGCCGGCGACCCGGCCGACCTGCCGCCGCGGGCGCTGAAGATCCGGGTGGAACGGGGCGACCTGGGCCGCAAGACCGGCCGCGGCTTCTACGATTACTCCACCGATCCGCCCACGCCTACCCAGGATTAGGAGGTATCGAACTGGCGCAGGTGCTCTCCGGCAATGCGGAGAAGATCTGGAAGCTGCGAGAAGATTCATGGCGCGAGGATGGGATAGCAAGTCCATTGAAGAGCAGATGGACTCCTTCAGCCGGGAACGGCGAGCGACCCCCGGACCCCGGGAGACCGTCCGCCGCTCGTCCGATGAAGCCGAGCGTCTGCGCCAACGCGAGATGCTGGCCCTTTCCCACCGGCGGGTTACCCGGGAACTGGAATCCGCCACCAACGAACGCTACCGGGAATACTTGCGTCGCTCCCTTGCCGCCCTGGACTTGGAGATAGTCAAGCTTGGCTGAAACCCTGTAGACAAATTCTCCAGGGCTGAGTTGCTTTGTCCTTTACCCGCCCGACCATCCCCCGATAGGCTGCTGCCCGCAAGCCTTTCGACGGGTCCCTAACTAGATCAATCTAAGGGTCTTAACTTGCTCCTCTCGGGTCGGACAACCCGGGTGTGCTGCCGACATAAATGTGGAGGGTGACGTGCTGTTCAAAGGCAGGATGGCAATAACAATGGTACCTGCGGTTCTAGCAGTTTTAGTCTTGGTGACCTTCGTGCTTTCCTTTGTGGGGCCCGGTGAGGGCGACCGCCCCCCTCGCTCCCCCGGATCGTAGTTTACTGTTTGTTTTCAGTTCGTTAGATGGAAATCTCAGGAAAAAAACGACCTGCCTTAGGTGTATTTACCGAGAGACATTCTGAACCGGCTGGTGTTATAGTACGTGGAGAGTTTGCGACCCTGGTTTGAGGAGGTCCGGTTCAGTGCCCACAGGCATGTCAAGAGTTTTGCTGGTGGACGATGATGCCCGCTTCTTCGAAGAAGTAAAGAATCATTTGCAGTCGGAGAGGGACATCATCATCGGCTGGAGCGCGACTCGCATGCTGGACGAGGTGCCGGACGACCAATACGCCCAGACCGACGTGGTGATGACCGACTCGGACAAGCAAGGTCCGGAGCTGGCCGACAAAGTTTCGAAAGTCCGGTCGCGCTTCGGCCATTTGAAGTTTCTCATTCTGGGGTCGGCCGAGGACGATTCCGTCACGATGATTCTGCTGGAATCAGGCGCGCGCGGCTACCTGGACGTGCATACCTCGGGCGAGAACCTGGCAGCGGCGATTCGCCGGCTGGCCTCCGGCGGTACTTGGATTCCGCCGCACATCCTGGGGCGCTATGTCGATCTGATCCAGATGGTCGAATTCTTGCCCAAGACGGGCGCCGAGAACGACCCTTGGTCCCAATTCACTTCCCGCGAGCAGCGGCTGCTCACCTTGATGGCCTGCGGCCGAAGCAACAGGGAGATCGGCACGGTGATAGGTGTGCCGGAGACGGTCGTCGTCTCGACCATCCATCAGCTCATGCACCGTACCGGCGCGGTGAACCGACCCAGCCTCATTGCCTACTTCTTATACCATAAACTCTTCCGCGGCGAAGCCCTGCCGATGATGGACGCATCCGACAATTAGTCGCTCCCGGCCTGTTTGGACCACTTCCAGCACCCCGCGCAAGTAACCGAACGACGCTGCCATGCCCGGGATAGGGTTTTCCGGCTCGGCCTCATATTCGAGCGCCGCGTGGTGGGCGTAGCGTAGCTCTAGGAGCGTATTGAGGACGCCGACCAGGTCGATCACGCCGGCGCCCAGGGGCACGTTCCGCGGCGCGGGCCGGGAGTCGTCCAGGTCCTTGATGTGTATGTCGTAGAGCCGCGGCGCGCAGCGGCGCAGGGCGGCCGCCGGATCCAGCCCCAGCCGGAACGTGTGTCCTATATCGACACAACAACCGATTTTCCTATCCAGCCCCTGGACGGCCTCGAAGACTCCGAGCGGCGAGGGAAACTTTTTGTCCTCGGGGCCGTGATTGTGGATGGCCACACGGAGGTCGAAGTCCTGCACCACGCGGTCCATCGCCGGCAGGGCGTCGAGGTCAGGGGCGACAACGGCGGTGGGGGCGCCGATGTCGCGGGCGTATTCGAGGGCCTGGCGGATTTGGGCCTCGTCATTCCGTAGCGTGATGACCCCGCAGCCCAGGATCTGAATGCCGGCCCGCTCAACTTTCGCCCGGACGACCTGGCGCTCCTCCGGCGTAGAGTTGAGCGGCAGGTGCACGTCCTTAAGAGAGAGGTAGCGGATGCCAATGGTCTGGAGCGCCTCGAGCGTCCGGTCCAGAGTCAGCTTGCGGGTGGAGTAGGAAGTCAGGCCGACCTTGAGGCCGTGGAAGGGCGGACGGGGCGGCTTGGCGGGCCTATTCTGCGCCGCAGCGCAAAGCCCACCCGCTGCGCCCAACACAGCCAGTTCGAGCGCCTTGCGGCGGCTCAGTTTGTCAGGCATGCTCTTCTCCCGCTCTTCCGGCTGCCTACCCCCCTGCAGCGCTCAGGCTCCGGCCTTCATCGCCCGGCGCGTTTCTTCCACTACGGCCAGGAATTGCCGGGCTGTTTGCTCGATCAGGTCGAACTGGCCTTCCGCAAGCGCCTTGGCGCTCACCAGCTCCGAGCCCACCGCCACTGCGGCGGCGCCCGCCCGCAGGAAGTCGGCGGTAGTTTCCAGGTTGACGCCGCCGGTAGGCACCATCTCGACCTGCGGGAGCGGGGCCTTCAGCGCCCGGATATACTTCGGCCCGCCGACGTTTCCGCAGGGGAAGACCTTCACCAGGTCTGCGCCGGCTTCCCAGGCGGTCAGGATTTCGGTGGGGGTCAGTGCGCCGGGTATGATCACCTTGGCATAGCGCCGGCAGATTTCGATGGTGGAAAGCTTCAGCGCCGGTGTGACGATGAATTCCGCTCCGGCCAGCATCGAGGAGCGGGCGGTCTCGGGATCGAGGACCGTTCCGGCGCCGAGAGTGACCCGGTCGCCGAACTCATCGGCCAGCTTTTCGAGCACGCGCAGCGCGCCGGGCACCGTCATGGTGATCTCGACAGCCCGGATGCCGCCCCTGTAGATGGCCTCTGCCGCCCGGGCGGCCGCATCGGAAGAAGCCGCGCGGACGATCGGGAGGATCCCGATTTCAAGAATGGAGGATAGCGTCTTCTGTTTTGACATATGATGTTTGTAGCTGCAAGCAGCTTACATGAATCCGCAACTGCAGATCAAATCGCCCATCCGGGGACCGGGCGTTTATCCGATCGTCCAGCGGGGCCGCGAGCTGAAGCATCTTTCTTTCACCGTGGTGGAGCTGGGCGGCGCGCTGCACGAATACATAGCCGCGAGCGGCGAAGAAGAACTGGCCGTGGCCTTCTATCCCGGCGCGGTTCGCGTGGAAGTGGAGTCGCACTCGGGCTCGCTGGTGCGCGAGACCCGGCCCCGACGGTCGCTCCAGGAAGCCGGGGAGATGCTGTACGTGCCGGCCGGCTCGAAGCTGAAAATCACCTTGCTGAGCGAAACCGCACGCGTTAGCCTGTCCGGAGCTCGGGGCAAACCCGGAGCGCGGCCGATATTCATTTCTGTGGCCCAGGCCGTCACCCGCCAGGTGGGCAAGAAAAGCTGGCGGCGAACTGTTTATACCCATATTGCCGACAACGTCGACGCCGCGCACCTGATCATGGGTGAAACGGTGAATGAGCCGGGCAGTTGGTCTTCCAGTCCCCCGCACAAGCACGACCGCTACGCACCGCCGGCGGAGGTCCCCATGGAGGAGGTGTATTTCTTCCAAATGGAGCCGCGCAGCGGCTTTGGCTTCATTCGCGTCTACACCGACCCGGCCGACCCGAATCCGTTTGATTGCGCCTACACGGTGGAGGATGGAGACACGGTCCTGATCCCGAAAGGTTATCATCCCGTGGTTGCTTTTCCGGGGTACACTTTAAACTACACCTGGGCGCTGGCCGGCGAGGGGCGGACTTACGGGGCCTGGACGGAGGATCCCCGCCAC
>JACQDG010000085.1 GCA_016201185.1 Acidobacteriota bacterium
ATCATGCCGTACAGTTCCTGCTTCAAGTCCAGAAACAGGTCGTGACGGTTGCGGACGTGGCGGGCCACGGGCGTTCCGATGCGACAGAAATGGCCCAGGTGGTCGGCGCACTTCTTGATGAAGAAGCCGCTCCAGATGTCTCCATAGCGGTCGATCTTCAGGCCGCCCAGGTCCTGGCCCATGACCACGTAGTAGTAGGCAGAAACCGCCTCCCGCCACACGGCGGTGTTTTGCGTGTTGATGGGAGAGTGGGCCGCCGGGCCGAGGATAACGGGACCCCCGGTCACCGCGGTGGTCTTCACTTCCCGATATAGGCGGGTGACGGCGTCCAGGTCCGGGTCTTCGAGCCACAAACCGGCGTTGACCGCGATCAGCGCCCGGCGGGTCTGGGAGGAGATCTCGGCCGGCTGGGCCCTTTTTCCCATGGGGAATCCGCGGGGAAAGACGGTCAGCCCAGCGTCGTTTTCCATCAACGAGCAAATGTTGAACCAGCCGCTGGAGCTGGAGACCACGGGCCCTTCCACGGTCCGGCCGGTGACAGAATGGCCGTCGTAGAAATCGTCGTCAGTCGAGTAGTTGTCGTCGTCGATCGAGAGCAAGATGTCGCAGCCGCGCTCGAGGGCCATCAAAAAGCCGACATTGCGCCGGTTGTCGGAGTTGTAGGGGATGATCTCGCCCAAGCCGGGGAAGCGCGCCAGCCAGGCTTCCTGGGCGGCAATGTCCACGTATTCAGCCTGGAAGCCCCATTGGCGGCGGAGAGCCTGGACATAATCCGCCGATTCGGTCGGCGTTTTGCGGTCGGCGATGACCAGGGCCTCCACGCGGGTCAGATGCCCGTAGCGCGCGGCATTGGCGGCGTAGGATTCGAGCACGCACGGCAGTGCGATCGTGGTTACGACCAGCGTCATTTTAGGGGAGGGGATAAGTTGCCGGCTCATCGGTATCGGCGGCCGAGCCAGATTTCCCGGCTCAACATCCGCAACTCGGCGAGGCCGGTGGGAATGGATTTGAAGTTTGTCTCGCCGGCGATCCGGCGGCCTTCCTGGGTGGGGAACTCGCAGATGCGGATTTTCTCTTTCTGGGCGCGAATCACCATCTGATAGTCGATGGTGCAATCCAGGCGGTCCAGCTTCAATCGATCGAAGGCGGCGCACGTGATGGCGCGGAAGCCGTTCACCACGTCGGTCACCGTGCCGTTGTTGCTCGGCCAGCAGACGCGGGCGATCCAGGCCAAGCCGAGGTTCGTCCACTTCCGAGGCTTGAGAAGCCGGCCGTCCTCCTCGTTGCGGGACCCGGGAATCATGCGCGAAGCCACGACAAAGTCGAATCCGGTCCGCAACAAACGCACGAACTCGGGAATGTCCTCGGGAGCCTCATTGCCGTCGGGATGAAAGAATATCATGGCGCCCTCGGAAACGGCCTGGCGCGCCTCGAGCACGCCGCCGCCCAGCCCCGGCCGCTGCTGAATGACGACGGGGATGCCCTTCTGTCGGAAGAATTCGATGGTTCCGTCTTTCGATCCGGCATCGACGACCAGCGCCCGGTCCACGGCCTGGAAGGGAATACTGGGAAAAATCGCCTCAGCGCCCTGGCGCTCATTCTTGGTCATTATGACGAGAGTTATCTGCACTTCGCTCGGTAATATCCGGGGGCTTTCTTATATTACTAAAAATCAATGACCGGGCAGGCTGTAGAGAACAAAATCCCCGCTCCGGAACCTGACCGGAAAATCCAGATGCTGGGCGTGGTGCGTGGTGATGGCGAACTGGGCCCGGTATTTATCCGCCAGCCGCAGAAAGTCCTTTTCCCGGAGCCGGGAATAGGCTCCTGCCAGCTCGCTGGAGCATTCCATCCAGCCGCTGCAGCGCAAGTTTTCACCGGACAGATCGTCGATTCGCCGCTTCCACTCCACCAGGTCCTTCTCTATGGAGGGCGCACATTTGAAGTCGGCGACCTCGGCGCGCTCGGCGAACATCAGGAAGTTGCCGTAGTACGGAGGATTGATGAAGACTGCGTCCCGCGGGGTTTCGGCGCGGATTCGCTGGCAGAACTGGTACCAGTCGTCGGCCGGCGCGTGGGCATAGCCATAGTAGGGCAACCCGGTACCGATCCGCAGCGCTACCGCCGCGACCACCAGGGCGGCCGGCAGGAGACGGACCCGCAGCCAGGTGACGGCGGCCAGGGCGGCCAGCGTCGCCAGCCCCACCCACACCCCGCGAGGCCCCACGGCGAAGCTGTGCCAGAACATGGGAATGGGGGCGCCAAGGCTCGCTGTAGCCACCGCGGTCACACCGGCTACAAATCCGGCAGCAAACAAAACTACACCCCAGAGCCAGGGCCGGTTCTTCCGCAGGGCCACAAGCAGCGCTGCGCACGACCCGATCACCGCGAAGTTCTGGATAGCCAGGATCGCGAGAGCGCAGGCTTTTTGCGGCCCTTTCTCCTGCTCCAGCACCTGGAGCAGAAACTTCGCCACGTAGAGCACAGCGAAAAACTTTATGAAAATGGTCTCCCGGAAAAGCTGCATCTTGATGATGAGCTTGACGGGCACTACCTCCACGAAAACGGTTCCGACCACGCACAGAGCCAGGATGATGGCGCACCAGGCGAGCACGGTGCGGTGGGGCTCCCGCCGCCAGTCCGCGGCCAGGGCAGCCATAGCGATCAACAGGAAAAACCGAAAATAGTCGCTGCCGGGCCAGGACGATGGAATCAGGTGTTGCGGTTGGCGCAGCACGGCATGCAGGTTGAGGAACTCCCGGGGCGACAGGGGAGAAGGGCCGGAGACGTATAGAGCCCACTGGGGCGCCAGAGTCGGCGCTACCAACAGCAGATACAGAAGGCTGCTGGTCAAAATGCGGCGCAGGCCGGTGCGGCGAGCGCTGAGCAGCATCCCGAGCCCGAGGACCAGCATGGTATGGGCGCCCAGTTGAATGTGAACCCAAGTGGCGGCTGCGGCAGCAGCGGCCGCGGCCACCGGTTTGCCCTTCAGCGCCAGG
>JACQDG010000051.1 GCA_016201185.1 Acidobacteriota bacterium
GCATCAAATGGCGGCTGGTGTGGAGGCTGAAGGGGCGGGGATGGCGGACCAAGCGCATGCCGGCCTCTTCCGGCATGCGGTCTCCTTTGTGATTGTTGCAACGGTGGCAGCAGGCGACCAGGTTTTCCCAGTTGGACTCGCCGCCGCGAGAGCGCGGGGTGACGTGATCCAGGGTCAGTTCTGCGGAGGGCAGCACGCGGTCGCAATACTGGCAGGTGTTGCGGTCCCGGATCAGGATGTTCTTGCGGGAAAGGGCGCGGGTCTGGTGCGGGATGCGGCGGTATTCAAGAAGGCGTATTACTGAAGGTACGGGGATTGCAGTGCTGGCCGAGTGCACGTACTCCCGCAACTCCTCCTCGGCGGAGGCTACGCCCTTCAGCAACAGCACCAGGGCGCGGCGGGCGGCGCACACATTGATCGGCTCGTAGCTAGCGTTGAGAACCAGCACGGGAGTTTGCAGCCGGCTTAGGCCGTTCCGCATGATACCTCCCGAGCAGGGGATCGATTTGGGACCGTGGGCTGGACCGGTTCCAACTCCCCGATTCGCACCCGGGCCCGAGCGATGGCCAGAACAACAACCCCCGCGGCGCCGGCGCGCTTCAGGACGGCGGCGCAAGCGTCAACCGTGGCGCCGGTGGTGATCACGTCGTCTACTAGGGCAACGTTCTTTCCGGCGATCCTTCCCGGATGCCCCGCCCGGAATGCACCCTTCACGTTTTGCCGGCGCTGTTCCCGTGTCAGGCCCGTCTGGCTCAAGGTGGGGCGATACCGGCGCAGCACGCTGGTTTCCACGGGAAGGCCCGAGAGCCGGCCCAAGGCTTCTGCTAGCAGTTCGGCTTGATTGAAGCCGCGGGACCAGCGGCGACGCCGGTGCAAGGGCACCGGCACGATCAGGTCCACCGGCCCGGCCTGGGCCAACAAGCTCGCCAGCCGCTCGGCCAGGGGCCGGGCCAGGGGTCGCATGCCGGCATATTTCAAAAGGTGGATCAGGTGGCGCAGGACGCCGTCATATTCGCCGTAGCCGCGCGCCCAATTGAACTCGGTCGGCCCTACCCGGCACTCTCCGCACAGCCCCGAGCCCTCGAGAACCGTCTCGCTTTCCACCGGCAGCCCACAACGTGCACATAGGGTCCCGGTCGGAAAGGGCTTCAGGCCCTCCAGGCAGTTTCGGCAAACCGGGACCTGCGAGAATCGCACCAGGGTTGCCGAGCAAATCCGGCATTCGTCGGGGAAGAAAAGCGAAAAAAGAGCGTGAGGCAGTTGTGCTGCAAACTGGCGGACCGAAGGCGGCGCAACAGAGGAAAGGACACTACTCGAGAAGACTCACCTCCCGGGGTTCGCTTCGCTCGACCCCTGATCCTGCGACTGCTGGCAAGGAATGCAGTGCCGCGCCCACGGCACCGCTTCCAACCGTTTCTTTTCGATCTCCCCGCCGCATTGCAGACATTCACCGTAACGACCCTCCTCAATGCGGCTCAGGGCCTCTTCAATCTGTTGCAACAGCGTCCGCTCGTTGCTGCTCTGATGAAAAAGGAATTCCTTAGTATAGGAGTTGGAGGCTTTGTCGGCCAAGTCCTGGGTGCGCTCTTCATCGGCTTGACGGCCGTCCTGCTCGGCGCGGATGACCAGCCCGAGCAAATCTTCCCTCTCTCTAACGAGCCGTCTGCGGAAAGCTTCGATGCGCTGCCTGTCCATTTTTGCCGTAAGGGCTCCCATCCAAAGACCCCTAGAAAATTTTAGAAAGTTTCTTTTTGGCTTGTCAACCGGGCTTTTCCGGGTCTTTACACCTCGAAACCGCCAGCCGTTTCAAAAGCGTGGGCCAGGCGGAGCATGCGGTGCTCGTCGAAGTGCTTGGCCAGGATTTGCATTCCGATGGGCAGGCCGGCCGAAGTGCGGCCGCAGGGGACGCTGATGCCGCAAATACCCGCCAGGCTGCCGGTAATGGTGTAGATATCGGACAGATACATCTCCAGAGGGTCCGACATTTTCTCGCCGAGCTTGAAGGCTGGAAAGGGCGAGACCGGGGTCAAGATGGCGTCGACCGAGCGGAAGGCCTCGGTAAAGTCGCGGGCCACCAGGGCGCGGACCTTCTGGGCCTTCAGATAATAAGCGTCGTAATAGCCGGCGCTCAGCACGTAAGTGCCGAGGATGATGCGGCGCTTGACCTCGGCGCCGAAGCCCTCGCCCCGCGTGTTGCGGTACATGTCGAGGAGGGTGGGATCGCGGCGCGTTCGGAAGGTGTAGCGGACGCCGTCGTAGCGGGCCAGATTCGAGCTGGCCTCGGCGGTGGCGATGATGTAGTAGCAGGCGATGGCGTAGTCGGTGTGGGGCAGGCTCACCTCGCGAATCTCGCAGCCCAGCCGGCGAAACACGTCGGGCCCGCGGCGGATGCGGTCGCCCACGACCGTGGCGGCATCCTTGACCGTGCGGGCAAGCGGGCCGATGTGATCGAGGGAGCTGGCAAAGGCCACCAGGCCATAGCGGGAGACGCGCCCGTAGGTGGGCAGCACGCCCACCACGCCGCAGAACGAGGCCGGCTGCCGGATTGAGCCGCCCGTATCGGAGCCTAGCGCCACCACGGCCTGCCCGGCCGCCACCGCCGCCGCCGAGCCGCCGCTCGAGCCACCCGGCACCCGGTCCGGCGCCACCGGATTCCGCACCGGGCAGAAGGCCGAATTCTCGGTGGACGATCCCATGGCGAACTCGTCGCAGTTGGTCTTGCCGAGAATGACCGCGCCCTCGCTCTCCAGGCGGATGACCGCCGTGGCGTCGTAGGGAGGAATGTAGTTTTCAAGCAGCCGTGAACCGCAGGTGGTCCTCACGCTGCGGGTGCTGATCACATCCTTGACCGCCACCGGGACGCCGGCCAGCTCCCCCAGCTTCTCGCTTTTAGCGATCTGCGCGTCCACTCTGGAGGCCGCTTCCAGCGCACGTTCCGGGCAGAAGTGCAGGTAGGAGCTGAACTTGCCGTTTTCTTTCTCGGCAATACGCAGCGCTTCGCGCGCCAATTCGCCCGCGCTGAACTGCCGGGCCCGCAGGCCCTGGTGGACCCGGTCAATCGTGAGTGTTCTTACATCTTCCATCAGCGTTCTACGACCTTGGGAACCTTGTAGTGGCCGGCGCCAGACAGAGGGGCATTGGACAGGGCTTTCTCTGACGAAAAAGAGGAGCGCACCTGGTCGGAGCGCAGCGTAGAGCCCACGCCGGCTTCGTAGAGCACCTGGGCCATGGGCTCGACGTGTGAAGTGTCCACCTCGGTCAGTTTCTCCACGTAGGCGAGAATCTCGTCCAAGTCGGTACAGTAACGGCGGATCTCCTCCTCGGTGAGAGAGAGATTGGCCAGGTCGGCCACGTAGCGAACTTCTTTTTCCGTGATTTTCATGGTGCGGCTTACTTTCCCTGCTGGCGCTTGCGGGAGAGCCGATACAGCCTCCGCAGGTGCGCGTCCGGGATCTGCTCGGCTTCATCCTGCTGATGGCCGGAAGCCGACGCGGCCCGGCGGGGCGGGATGGGCGCCTGCTTCACGGCCACCCGAAACTCCAGGTCCTTAAGCACCGCCTTGCCGGCGGCGGCGTTCAGCCGGGTGACGATATCGCCGCTCATCTGGGCCAGTTGCTTGCGCCAGTCCTGGGCCGCGGTTTCCACAATCAGCGTGAAGCCGAACAGACGGATGGGGCGCGTGCGGGCCGCCACCCTGCTCCCCACCACGACGGGCCAAAGCGAAAGCAACAGCGCCTCTTCGTCGGCCGCTTGCCCGGCCAGCTTGCGATAAGCCTGAGGCAGGATGCTGGATACAGGTTCCATGGCCGGCTCCGGGAAGTGAGATAAGATTCTGATTGTAGCATGGCAAAGAGAAAGAGGATTTTGGTGCTGGCCTCTGCCTCGCCGCGGCGGCGGGAAATTCTTCGCCGGGCCGGCATCGCCCATCGGGTGCGGCCGGCGAAGGTGGACGAGGACGTGATTCCGGGCGAGGATCCGGCGGCGCACGTGTTGCGACTGGCCCGCCAGAAGGCCGAGGTAGTACGCCGGCCGGGCGAGTGGGTTCTGGGGGCCGACACAGTCGTTGTAGTAGGCAAGCGGATCCTGGGAAAGCCGCGCAGCCAGGGGGATGCAGGCCGCATGCTGCGGCTGCTTTCCGGCCGCGTTCACCGGCTATTTCAACGTGATGGGCCTGCCGGTGTGCCGCGTCTGCGCGCTGCTCCGGCAAGCGGGCGTGCGGTGCCTCCGCTAAGCGGTTCGACTTTTCGGATCTGTTTCGTAAACACATCCGGGTCGGTGGTGGGCAGCTCGCAGACGCGCTTTTCGCAGACGTAAGCCGTGGCCTTCCCTTTCTGGGCTACCTTCCCTTCGAGTAGGGGGATCAGCTTCGCCTGGGTGGCCAGTTCCGGCCCTTGTGAGACGACGGCCAGAATCCGGTTGGGGACGAACGTTGCGCGCAGCCGGGCCAGCAAAGATTCCGCTCCCGCCCGGGTTTGCGGAGTGACGATGACAATCTCTTTTGGCGTGTCGAGCCTGAAGTCCACGGCAGGCAGCATCTCGCTGAGAGCCGCGGGCGATTCCACAAGCAGCCGCTCCACAGCCTTAAACGCTCGCTCGGCGCGCTGCCAGTAGCGGTCGTCCGTAGTGAATTCGTTGAAGCGCAGCAAGTTCATCACTTCCACAGAGCCGCCCGAGGGCTCGGCCCCGTCGTAGTTGGGCTTGGCGCGGGCCAGCAGCGGCTCGTGGTTGTCGCCGGTGAGGAAGAAGCCACCCTGCCCGGCGTCCTCGAAATGTCTTTCCACCACTCTGTCGAGAGCAAGGGCCTCCCGGAACCAGCGGAGATTCCCGGTGGCCTCATAGAGGTCCAGCAGGCCGGCGGTGAGGAAAACGTAATCGTCAAGATAGGCGTCGTGCTGCGCCATTCCGTCCTTGTAGCTGCGGAGCAGGAGGCCGTTGCGGCGCAGGCGCTGGAGGACAAATGCGGCCGCCCGCTCAGCGCGCCGGGCGTAGCTTTCCTCGCCCAGAACCAGGGCCGCCTTGGCATAGGCGGAAATCATCAGACCGTTCCACGCGGTCAGAATTTTCTCGTCGCGCAACGGGGAGGGACGCTTGCTGCGCGCCTGGTAGAGCCGCTCGCGCGATCGATTGACAACCGCCCGGACCTGGGCCGGAGGAAGAGAGAGTTCTCGAGCAACCTCTTCCAGCGACTTCGGCGTATGGAGGATATTGCGCCCTTCGAAATTTCCTTGTGGGGTGACGGCGAAATAAGCCTTGACCATACGAGCGTCTTCCGCGCTCAGTGCCGCTTCGATCTCGGCCGGCGTCCAGGTGAAAAACCAGCCTTCTTCCCGGGTCCCGTCGGGGCTCGGGCTGTCGGCGTCGGTGGCTGAGTAGAACGCTCCTTCCGGCGAGGTCATGTCGCGCTCCACATAGCGCAGGATCGACCGTGCCACCTGGGCAAAGTCCTCCCGCCCGGTGGCTTGGTAGGCCTCGAGGTAAGCCACGGCCAGAAGGGCGTTGTCATAGAGCATTTTCTCGAAGTGGGGGACCTGCCAGCGGGCGTCGGTGGAATAGCGATGAAAGCCGCCGCCCAGGTGGTCATGGATGCCACCTTCGGCCATTTTTTCGAGCGTCCGCGTGACCATCTGGAGCGCCTGCTGGTCGCTCGTGCGCCGGTAATAACGAAGCAGGAAACGGACGGGGAGGCTCGAGGGAAACTTCGGCGCGCCTCGGGCGCCGCCGTAGATGGGATCGAAGCGGGTTTGGAAAAAGCGGAAGGCATCCTGGAGCACACGCGCCTGGGGCAGGTCCTCGCCGGCTTTCGTGGTGAGCGCCCGCTGGATGGAGCTTGCCAGTTGTGCCGAAGAAGCGGCCACGCGCTCCGGCTCGTGGGCGTAAACTTCCTTCAACTTGCGGAGCAATGTGAGAAAACCGGTGGTTGCGCCGCGGTCCCCGTCGCGCGGGGGAAAGTAGGTACCGCCGAAAAAAGGCTTTCGATCCGGGGTGAGCCAGACGGTCATCGGCCAGCCGCCGCTGCCGGTCATCTCTTGCACCGCCGTCATGTAAATCGTGTCAATGTCCGGACGCTCTTCCCGGTCCACCTTGACGGTGATGTAGTTCTCGTTCAGGTAGCGGGCGATCTCCACATCCTCGAAGGATTCTTCCTCCATGACATGGCACCAATGGCAGGTAGAATACCCCACGCTCAGTAGCAGCGGCCGCCCGAGCTTTTTGGCCGCGTCGAACGCTTCGGTTCCCCAGGGGCGCCAGTTGACGGGATTGTGGGCGTGCTGGAGCAGGTAGGGGCTGGACTCGAGAATCAGCCGGTTTGTATATTGCGGCGACCCATCCGGCCTCAAGTGCCGGGTCCTGGGCTTGTAGGCCGGATTTCGACGCGCCCAGGCCGCCCTCAGCTTCTGGAGGGTCTGAGCGTCAAACGGCGGCGCGCCGGGCAGGGTACCTTGCGTGTCATCGGCGGAAAGGCCACCGCAGGCCGGCAGCAAAAGGCAGCAGGCAGTTGCAACCAGGCGTTTGGCGGCACGGGGAATCATTCAGGAACCACCGACGGTTGAGTTTATTACTTAATCCGTTTTCTTTCTCTTCTTCTTGCCCGCCGGTATGAGCGTGCGCT
>JACQDG010000079.1 GCA_016201185.1 Acidobacteriota bacterium
CAACAAGCGCGGGGGTTATTCATGGCCGTTCTCAAACGCAGGACCCGGATGGTCAATTTCCGGTTGTCTGAGGATGAATACGAGTATCTGAAGAATATGTGCCTGAACGAGGGCGCGCGGAGCATTTCTGACTTCGCCCGGGCGGCGGTCTGCCGTTCCCTGGCGAGTCATTCCGGACCACAAGGCGAAGGGCTGGACGCCTGGGTGCGGAAGTTGAACGGAAAGGTCGAGGAGCTGGACCGCGCGGTCAGGGAACTGGCCGAGCAGGTTGGCAACGGGTCCCGCTCGCGCGCGCGCAGAAAGCTGGAGATTGCCGAATCGGCCTGAGGACGTTTTATGAAGAAACTGGCTGTTTTCTTGTTGCTTGCGTCGGGCCTGGCGGGAGTGGGCCGGTCCGAGGAAAGCGGAGTGTTGAAGATCGTGGTGCTGGAAGGCGATGGCGCCTTCAATAACATGAAGAAACGTATCGGCCGCGACCCGGTGGTGGAGGTGCGGGACGAAAAGGACCACCCAGTAGCCGGGGCCAAGGTTGTCTTCACCCTGCCGCCGGACGGCCCGAGCGCCACCTTTGACGGCGGCGGCAGGGTTTTCCGCGCCACCACAGACGAGCGCGGGCGCGCGGCAACCAAGGGTCTGAAACCCAACTCGACCGAAGGCCGCTACAAGATAGCCGTAACCGCATCGTGGAGCAGCCGGAGCGGATACGCCGCCATCTCACAGAGCAACACGCTTGCGGGCGGCGCGATCATCCTGAAGAACGGGGGGAAGGAGTAGGAACATGCTCGGACAAGAAAAAGTTCTGATGGCTGTGATGGCTGCCCTGCTCGCAACTCTGGGCCCCGCTTCTTTACCGGCGCAGCAGAAGCAGGAAAAGCCCTCCGATCCTGGCGGTGTGCCGGGGACGCGGGACGCGGTCATCGGGCCCAACGACGCGGTGACGATCCTGGTCCTGGACGCGGAGGAAATCAGCAAAACCTGGAGGGTCGGACCGGGCGGGGACCTGAACCTTCCGCTGATCGGACGACGCAGCTCAAGACTCTCCTTCGCGATCCGCAGGTCACGGTCTCGATGGCCGAAACCCGCAGCCAGCCGGTTACCGTCATCGGGGCAGTGGAAAAGCCCGGTACTTTCCAGTTGCAAGGCGCGCAAACGTTGCTGGGCGTTTTGATGGAGGCCGGCGGTCCGAACAAGGACGCCGGCTCCTTGGTCACAGTCACCCGCAAGAGTGACTACGGGCGCATCCCTCTGCCGGAGACGCGCGAGGAAGAAGGCGGGAAATTCACCGTGGCCGACTTAAACCTGAAAGACGTGCTGGCGGCCCGGACGCCGGCCGCCAATCTCCCCATCCAGCCTCACGACGTGATCGCGGTTTCTATGAGCCGGCAACAGAGGCTGGTACACGCGAACGGCCTCCGTGGGCAAAACCAAGATCATGCACGTCAACCCGGACGGAGTGCGCACCGAGATTGCCTCGATTGATCTGAAGAAGATCCTGAACGGCCAGGTCAAGGACCTGGAACTGATCGCCGGGGATATTATTTACGTGCCATCCAGCCAGCTTAGGACCTACCTGGAGCTCACTTCGAAAGGAGTGGCCACGAGCGGCGCGTACATCATCCTGGCCCGCTATTGATAGAGCAGGTGGCCCGCCGCAGGCCTGAAGCCGCTAAGCAACCGCAAGCCTTAGGTGTTCCCATGAGCCAATCACAAGACTTCTCCAATGAGCGGCCCCGCGAGCTGGTGGTGCGCGGCCCGCGCGCCGAGTCTCCCTCACGGGTCCAGATCGTCGAGGCCCTGGACTTCGATGTCGGGGACGATTCGGAAGGCGAAAGCCTTCTCGAATACTGGCAGATCCTTCGCCGCCGCAAGGGCGCCTTCCTGCTGGTGTCTTTCCTCGGCATGCTTGCGGGCGTGCTGGCTACCATCCCGGCCACCCCTATTTATCAGGCCCAGACTTCCCTCGAGGTGATGGCTCCCAACGAAAACTTCCTCAACTTGAACTTGAAGGATGTGAACCCGATCAGCCCGGTCGAATTCTACTTCGAGTCTTTTCTCCAGACCCAGGTGAAGATCCTACAGAGCGACGCGTTGCGGGACCGGGTACTGGCCAAGCTAAGTGTCGCCAGCCGGCCGGAGCTTTTCCGCGAGACCAGCCGGCTGGCGACGTGGCGCAAGGCGCTGGGGATCCCCGATAAGCCGGTGCCGGCCGACGACGACAACAAGGCGCCCCCGGCACTGACGAACCTCCAGGTGCGAATCGCTCCAAACACCCGATTAGTGCAGGTGGTGTGCGATTCCCCCAACCCAAGGTTCGCTGCGGAATACGCCAGTGCTCTGGTCAACGAGTACATCGAGCAGGGCCTCGAATTCCGCTCCACCGGCACGGAGCGGACTCGCGAGTGGCTCGCCCGCCAGCTCAACGATCTCAAGATCAAGCTGGAGAAATCCGAAGAGCAGCTCCAGGCCTACGGGCGAAACTCCGGTCTGCTCTACACCGCCGAGAAGGAAAACGTCGTCGAAGAGAAGCTCAAACAGCTCCAGGACGAGCTCTCCAAGGCTCAAGCCGAGCGGATCAGCAAGCAATCGCAGTACGAGATTGCTTCGTCGAGCCCTGCCGAGTCGCTGCCGGAGGTGCTCGACAACGGACCTCTCCGCGAATACCAGGTGCGACTGGCGGAGCTTCGCCGCCAGCTTGCCGAGCTGAGTTTCTCCTTGACGCCGGCGCACTACAAGGTCAGGCGCGTGGAGGCCCAGATTGCGGAAATCGAGGCGACCCTAAGGAAAGAACGCAATAACATCGTGACCCGCATCCGCAACGAGTTTGAGGCCGCGCGGCGTCGCGAAAAGCTGCTCGCCACCGCTTACGCCAGGCAGGCTCAGCTCGTCTCCGAGCAGGCGGGCAAAGCCATCCAGTACAACATCCTCAAGCGCGAGGTCGATACCAGCCGCCAGCTTTATGATTCCTTGCTGCAGAGGGTGAAGGAGGCGGGAATCATCTCGGCCATGCAGGCCAGCAACATCCGGGTCATCGACCCGGCCCGGACCCCCAAGAGGCCTTACAAGCCCAACCTGTTCGTGAATGCCGGGTTGGGGCTTCTCGCCGGGGTGTTCTGTGGTGTTGTCTTCGTATTCTTGCGCGAGCATGCCGACCGCAGCTTTAAGGGCCCCGGCGATGCGGCGATGTATTTGAAGGTACCCGAGCTGGGCGTGATCCCCAGCAACACTTCGGCCGGCGCCAAGAGCCCGCATGGCAGGCGGCGACTGGTCATTTCTCTCCGGAACGCGCCCAAGCCCGAGCCGAAAACGGACGGCAACGGGCCGGAATCCAAGAACGGAAACACCGAGCGCGTGGAGCTGGCCACCTGGCAGCAACAGCCATCTGCGCTGGCGGAATCGTTCCGCGCCACCCTGACCTCGATTCTGCTTTCCGGCAACAACGGCGCCCGTCCCCGGATCATCGTGTTCACCAGCCCCAACCCGATGGAAGGCAAGACCACCGTGGTATGCAACCTCGGGATCGCGCTGGCCGAGATCAACCGCCGTGTTCTGCTGATCGACGCCGATATGCGGCAGCCCCGGTTGCATTCAATCTTCGACCTGCCGAATACCTGGGGGCTCAGTGACCTGCTGCGGGAGAAAACCCCCCCCCAGTCGAGCCCGCTGGAGGCCCTCGTCCGCGAGACCCACATCTCGAACCTCTACCTGTTGCCCAGCGGCCCGGCGACCTTGAGCATCTCCAACCTGCTGTATTCGCCCCGGCTGAGCGAGTTACTGGCCCGCTTCCATGAAGAATTTGACGCGGTTATGATCGACACCCCCCCCATGATGCAAATCGCCGATGCACGAGTCCTTGGCCGGCTGGCTGATGCTGTGATCCTGGTGGTTAGCGCCGGGCGCACCAGCCGCGATGTGGCTCGAGCCGCCAACAAGCGCCTCCGGGAGGATGGCATCCCGGTGTTGGGAACGATCCTGAATCGCTGGGAGCCCGCTAGCGTCGGCCGCTACGGTTATGGATACAGCTATTACCAGAGCTATCACACGGAGCGCCGTTGAAACAGACCCCTTTCATTCCCTTTGCGGTTCCCCAGATCGGCGAAGAGGAGATCCGC
>JACQDG010000080.1 GCA_016201185.1 Acidobacteriota bacterium
CACGGATCACGGCAGGTTGTAGCGCACGTTGGTGTAGACCATGTGCGAGCGGCCGAGGGCTCCGGCCGGTTGGGGCTCCCACAACTTGCGGACCAGGTAGGAGTAATTTACAGCAAAAGATATAGCTCCGGAGCCCTCCGTGCGCCAGAGGATCTGGCGGAAGCCCACGGTGGCCTGGTTGACCGTGCGGTTGTCGAGGGTGGAGCCGTTGGGCGCGCCGAAGCCGATGTATGTGCCCGAGGGGGTGCGATAGGCGGCGCGTCTGCCGTAAACCAGGCCGTAATAGCCGTAGAGGTTCAGGCGCGGGGTCGGCTTCATTTCCACTCCCTGCAGCACGGAATAGGTAGTCACGCGGACCAGCCGTCCGTCGGGACGGACCACCACGTCGGGAACAAGGCCCTGGGCGTAGCGGCCCCCGCCGGCGGCGATGAAGTTCTGGGTCACCAGGTCGATGCGCGGTCCCGCGTGGATGACGCCGGCGAGGCTGAGAGCTCCGCCGCCGGCGCGGTCCTTTTGACCAAGAACAGCGGAATAAACCTGGAAGGTGCGCTCGGCGGCAGCCGCTTCCAGGTGAGCGAAGGGGGCGTCATAGGCGAGCTTGACCACGAGGTCCGGGCTGAGGTTGGCGCCGGGGACGGCGCGCGTGGCCAGCCCGTGCACGTCCACAGGGACCTCTCGCGGATCCAGGATGTTTGGTTCTGCGTTTTCCAGGGCCGCGGCCAGGTGGAACCGATCCCAGTGTCGCGTGTAGCGCAGTGTTCCCTGGCGGGTCCAGACCAGGCCCACGCTGTAGTTGGGATCAATCAGCATCGTGTTCATGATGTCGGCCGGGCTCGGAGAGAGGCCCACGCGGTTGGGGGCCAGCAGGTCCCAGTTGCTGCTTCCCCACCTGGCCCAGTAGAGGCGCATGCGGAGGCCGTGGGAGTTGCTCGCGGCGAACACGTTGGATGTCGTGCCGGCGAGGAAGTCGGCCTCGGCATAAGTGGTAAGATCGCGGCCGGCCAGCCGGGTATCCAGTTGAAAGCTAAAGCGGGAGTGGTTGGCGGCGCCGCGGAACTCGCCGAGCTGGGACTCGGCCGCGCGCTCGAGCGGAATGGAGCCGAAGGCAGTAGCGATGCCCGCGCCGGTGTAGGTGGAGCGGGAGATGCCCGTGGCATCGGCAAAGCCGGAGAAGTGCAGGCGCGCGCCGGATGGTATGGAGGCCGTGGCCGGCGGGGTCGCCGAGACCAGCAGGGGCGGCCCCTCGGAGACGGTCACCGCCACGGGGGTCGGCGGGGCCGGTGCGGCCGCGGCGCTGCCGGACAGGCGCTCCACCAGCTTCTCCAGCGTTGCGATGCGGGCGTTCATCTTCTGCATCTGCTCGTTTTGAACATCGATCTGCTGGCGCAACAGAAGCACTTCGTCCCTGTCCTGGGCGAGGCAGGGGCCCAAGGTGGTGATGCAGCAAAGACAAGGAGCCAGAACGACGAGTTTTGAGATTTTCATAGGTTCAGGCGACTCCGTTAAGACTCCTACTATAGCGGCAACGGGCGGCAAAGGTCGGCCATACGGCGGAGTGATATAATCGGGCGCACGTCTCGCGTAGGCGGACAAGGAGGAGAGGATGGCTGGGAAAGCCTGGGAACGCAGAGATTTCTTGAAGGGAGCGGCGGTGGCGGGTCTGGCGGCCTCGTCCTGGTCGCGGGTGCTGGGGGCGAATGAGCGGCTGCGGATGGGCGTGATCGGACCGGGGGAACGGGGCCGGCACGTCATGGGGCTTTTCCAAAAGGACCCGGCGGTCGAGGTTGTTGCCCTGGCCGACATCTGGGACGAGCAGATCAATAAAGCCAAGGAGCTGGCGCCGCAGGCAAAGACGTTCGGCGATTACAGGAAGCTGCTGGATGAGAAAGATATCGACGTGGCTCTGATCGCGACGCCGGACCACTGGCACGCGCCCATTGCGATCCGGGCGCTCGAATCCGGGCGGGACGTTTACATCGAAAAGCCGCTGACGCTGACTATTCAGGAAGGGCCGCGGATTGTGAAGGCGGCGCGGGTGAACGGGCGGGTGTGCCAGGCGGGGATGCAGCAGCGGTCGGGACGGCACTACCTCCGGGCCAAGGAAGAATACATCGACGCAAAGAAGCTGGGGAAGATCACGCTGGTGCGCACCTGGTTGCACGGCAACAGCTACCATTTGCGGCGGGCGCCGGCGTCGCTAGCGACCAAGCCCGAGTCGCTCGACTGGGCGGCTTTCCTGGGGCGGCTGAAGTGGAGAGACTGGGACCCGCAGCAATACTGGAACTGGCGAGCGTACCTCGATTACGGCGGAGGCCAGGTGACCGACCTGTTCACCCATTGGGTGGACGTGGTGCACATGTTCATGGGCTATGATATTCCGACCTCGGCAGTAGCCGCAGGCGGCGTCTACCATTACAAAGACGGGAGAACGGCGCCGGACACGATCAATGTGCTGCTGGAATACCCGGACGACTACACGGTGACGTTCGAGGCGACGCTGGCGCCGGGGATCAGGGGGGCGGCGATCGAATTTTGCGGGACTGAGGGGAATCTCGAGATCGACCGGGAGCACTACACGTTCACGCCGGCCGAGAAAGGGGCCAAGCCGTTGGTGGTGCCCGCCGAAAGGGGAGAGGGAGCGAAGGACCTGCTGACACTGGACCATGTGAACAATTTCCTGGAGTGCGTGCGGAACCGGCGTCGGCCGAACGGGGACGTGCTGGTGGGGCACCGCTCGGCACAGGCCTCGCACCTGGGGAATATCGCCTACATGGAGAAGCGGCGGATCCACTTCGACCCGGTGCGGGAGGAGATTTTACCCGGCTAGGCTGGGGCCTTTCAGGCGGCGGCAGCCAGAGGTCCTCTCAACATTCATCTCGGCTCCAATGTACCCCGCTGGCTGGTCGCGTGAAAGGCCGGCTGGGGAGGGGACTCATGGCGCCTGGGTTTCCTCCATGAAGTAATAGCCGATCATGTGACAGACAGTGAAGTGGGCGTCCTCGATGCGGCCCATGTGAGGGACGGGGACGTGGATGGAGAGCTGCGCCAGGGGGGCGAGCTGGCCGCCGTCGCGGCCGGAGAGCGCGATGGTGTAGCAGCCGATGGAGTTGGCGTATTCGACGGCGCGCAGCACGTTGGGGGAGTTGCCGCTGCCGCTGATGGCGACGAGCACGTCGCCGGAGGAAGCGAAGTTTTTCAGTTGCTCGACGAAGACGTGGTCGTAGCCGACGTCATTGGAGTAGGCGGTCAGGGTGGGGAGCGAATCGGTGAGCGCCATGATGCGGAAGCGCTTGGCACGGCCGTAGCTCGCGCCCTTCACCATGTCGCAGACGAAATGGGAGGCGGTGGAGGCGCTGCCGCCGTTGCCGCAGACGAAGATGGAGCGGCCTTTGTCCCGGGCGCGGGCCAGAATCTGGATCGCCTGCTCCACCTTGTCGAGCGGGATGACGTTCAGCGATTCAAATAATTTTTTGCGGTATTGTTCAGGATAATTCATGAGGATAAAATCTGCTCGGCCAGCGTCTTGGCGCCCCAGAGGACGGAATCGTCGCCCAGGGCCGCGGGCTGGACGTCGATGCGGAGCGGCAGCGACGGCGGCAACTGGCGGCGCAGCTCGGAACGCAAATCGTCGAAGAGCACATGGCCCACCTTGCTCAGCCCGCCGCCGATGACGATGCGCTCCGGATTCAGCAGAAGCAAAGCGATGCGCAGGCCGCGAGCCAGCACCGGCACGTAGCCGGCGCGAAACGCCGGGTCCTGGAGCAAATGGGCGGCTGACCGGCCGGTGCGAGCTTCGATGGCCCGGCCGGCGCACAGGGCCTCGAAACACCCGCGGCCGCCGCACTCGCACGGCGGTCCTTCGGCTTCGAGCGGGATGTGTCCGAGCTCGCCGGCCAGCGAGTCGGCGCCGCGCACTATCTTACCATCGAGCAGCAGACCGGCCCCAATGCCGGTGGAAAGCGTCATATAGAGCAGCGAGCGAACGTCGCGGCCGGCCCCGGCGGAGTATTCGCCGAGGGCGCCGAGGTTGGCGTCGTTATCCATACGGCAGGAGACGCGCAGGGCGTCCTCCAGCGCGGCAGCGAGCGGGAAATCCTGCCAGCCGCCCACGTGCATGGAGCGGCCGACGCGCTGGGCGGCGTAGTCCACCGGGCCGCCGAAGCCGATGCCGCAGGCCTGCGGATGAGCCGCGCCCGCCCATTCTCGGGCCAGCGTGGAGAGGCGGCGGACCATCCACGCGCGGCCGCCGGCGAGGTCGGTGGGGTAAGCTTCGCGGCGGATCATCCGGCCGTCGCGGAACAGGGCCAGGGAATGCTTGGTTCCTCCGATGTCGACGGCCAGAACCTCCATGCGGCTAGTTCCAGTGGACGGCGGCCTTGGTGAGGACTTCCTCGGGCGCGGCGGTGCCAGTGCCCTTTTTCATGATAGTGATGCTGGAAACGAGATTGCCGAAGCGGATGGAGGTGGGAAAATCGCAGCCGGCGCGCAGGGCCAGCGCCAAACCGGCGGTGAAGCTGTCGCCCGCGCCACAGATGTCCACGGGGTTGGGGATCTTTTCGCAGGGCACCAGGTGCTCGCCGCGCTCGTCGACCAGCAGGACGCCGCGATCACCCTGGGTGACCAGCAGCGGATGAGGGCCGATGGCGGCGCGCAGGCGCCCGAGATCCAGCGCGCCGAACAGGCGGCAGGAGGCGGCCGCCGCCTCTTCGCTGTTGGGCTTTGCCAGGACGTTGCGGAAGCGCTCGATGCGGGCCCGGGAATCGGCGATGACGATCTTCTGCGGATAGCGCTCGGCCACGTCGGCGATCAGGTCGCGGAAAAGGTCGGTGACCACGCCGCCGGCGTTGGTTTCGGCCTGGTCGGAGACCAGGATTATGTCGAATTCGTGGAAGTGGGCGTTGAAGTTGGCGATGAGCTGGTTTTCCACGTCGCCCGGCAGCGAGGAGGTGTTGATGAAGTCGCAGCGGGGCAAATCCTCGATGCCGGTCTCGCTGTTGATGAGCTTGGTGTAGGTAAAGGTCTGGATCTGGCGGGAGGCGACCAGGAGGTTGTAATCGATTTTCCGCTGGGCCAGGGCCTGTTCGAGCTCGAAGCCGAAGCCGTCCTGGCCGATGGCGCCCAACACGGAGA
>JACQDG010000081.1 GCA_016201185.1 Acidobacteriota bacterium
CGGTAAAGTGCTGCGCCAGCACCAGCACGTCTTCCGGGCGCGCCCGCAACGGCGGGAGTTCGATCACTACGGTGGCGACGCGGAAATAGAGATCTTCGCGCAGGCTCTCCGCTCGCAGCTCGTTCAGCGGACGGTTTGATGCTGAGATCACGCGAACGTCCACCCGGAGCGGCCTGGGGCTGCCCACCGGCCGCACCTCGCCTTCCTGCAACACCCGCAATAACTTCACCTGGGCTTCCTTCGGCATCTCTCCGATCTCGTCCAGAAAGACAGTCCCGCCGTTGGCGCTGGCAAACAGGCCGGGAGCGTCGGTGTAAGCCCCGGTGAAAGCGCCGCGGCGAAAACCGAACAGCTCGCTTTCCACTAATTCTCGGGGCAGCGCCCCGCAGTTTACCGGGGCAAAAGGCCCCCGGGCGCGTGGACTGGCGGCGTGAATGGCCCGTGCCAGCATTTCTTTTCCCGTGCCCGTTTCCCCCAGTACCAGCACGGCGGTATCGGTCGAGGCGGCGGCCCGCGCCCGCTCCACGACCCGCTGCATCAACTGCGAGACATAGACAAAGCTTTCGAAAGACGGGTAGCTCTCCAGGTTCGCTTCCAATTGCGCCACCCGTTCCCGCAGTTCGAAGACTTCCATCAACCGGGCGATTTTCTTGCGCACCGTTTCGTAATCGAACGGCTTGGTCAGGTAGTCTTCCGCCCCGCGTTTCATGGCTTCGACCGCTGTCTCAATGGTTCCGTAGCCGGTCATCATGATTACCACAAGGTCGGGATCGCGGCGGTGGAGCTGCTCCATCAGCGCCAGCCCATCCGTCACCGGCATGATCAGATCCACCAGGGCGAGGGCCAGATGCGGATTGCGTTCCTCGATCGCCAGTGCTTCGGCGGGCGAAAAAGCCACTTCCACCGCGTACCCTTCCTGCTGTAAGAATTCCTGTAGCGTGCCGGCCAGGCCAGCATCATCATCGACCACCAGAATGCTGCCGGGCCTTCTCGCGCTGGAGGGTTTCACGCCGGGACCTCCGCTCCGGCAGCCGCGGACCGGTAGAGCGGCAGCTCGACAAGAGCGATGGTCCCTTGACGGGGCGCGCGCTCCAGCCGAATCGAGCCGCCGTGCTCCAAAACAATGTTCCGGGCGATGGCCAAGCCAAGTCCCGTGCCCTTTCCAGGTCCCTTGGTGGTGAAGAACGGTTCGAAAATGTGGGGCAGATCGGAGGCCGCGATCCCACACCCATCGTCGGTAATTTGAATTTCCAACCGCTCGCCGGAAACCCGGCGGCAGTGGATGCCGATCGACCCCTCGCGGTCGATGGCGTCCAGGGCATTGCTGAGCAGGATCGAGAACAAGGCTTCCAGAAGGTTGCGGTCGGCAAGCACCCGTTCCCCGTTTGCCGCGCTCAAGTCCACCGACATTCGCGCCCCTTTTGTCAGCAACGGAGGGGCAAAAAAGCTCACCACGGACTCAATGGTAGCGGCTACTTCCTGGGGCTGCTTCTCGACCGGAGCGCGACGACTGAACTCCAGCAACCGCTGGACAAAATGCTGGCAGAACCGCATGCCGGACTCCAGCCGCTCCAGGTCGGCGCTGTAGGCCCCCAACAGGGATCGCTCGCGCATCATTTGCACCCGCAGTAGCATGGCGGCCAGCGGCGTGTTGAGGTGATGCGCCGTGCCGGCGGCCATCTGTCCCATGCTGGCGAGCTTCTCGATCTCCAGCAGCTTCTGACGCAGCCGCACCCGTTCGCGGATGTCGGCGGCGACCTCCAGAAAATAGCTGCGCCCGGAAGCTTCGCGAAATGGTAGCAGGCTGAGTTGGACCTCAAAGACGACGCCGCTCTTGTCACGCCGCAGGGTTTCAATATCCAGGACCGGCCGGCCCGTCTCCACCTGCGCCAGCAGTTGCCGCAATTCGGCCTCTTTCTCCGGTGGAACCGTGGGCAGGGGCTGCCCCAGCACTTCGGCTTTGCAGAACCCGTAGAGGCGCTCCGCGGTGGCGTTCCATTCGGCCACCTGCAAAGAAACATCATAGAGAGCGACGGCGCCCGGGGATGCCTCTAATAGCCCGCGGTAGCGTTCCCGCGAGCGGCGGAGCTCTTGCTCGGTCCGCCGCCTCTGCCGCAGTACATACCAGGCGGCCCAGACGGCTAACAACAAGGAGGAGAGAATGCCGCGGGTGATGTAAAGATAGTGGAGCGTCACGTAGTCCGTGGTCCGGAAAAAGCGGTTCTCCACCAGTTCCGAGACCGCGAACACAACCGCAACAACGGTCATGCTCGAGAGCATGAGGGTTGCCCAGAACCACTTCCGCTGCTCTGCGCCGTCATCCATCGAGTTCACCGCCTCGCGTGTTGCCTGGCTGGGGCTAAGCACGAGCTATGCCAAACGCTCCCAGGGTCTCATTCCCCACCCGACACTGCTTTTTGCACCTAGCATACCAGGGAGTGTGTCTAAGCTCACACCGTTGCGTCAGGTGACCCACTCAATTATGATGGCTGGTCGAAGGCCCCCGGCTCAACGGGCAGAGAAGGCGCACTCTGGCGAAGTTTTGGTGAATTCTCGAGGTTACGGATAGATTGGCAGTTGCGTTGCTTAGCTCAAGCCTCGGAGCTCGCTTTGGTTGACCGGAAGAAGGCCCCCAAGCTCGGCTTCTGGTGGAAGAAGGAATGGAGCGGTTGGCGCTCATCGATTCCGATCTTTTCCCTTTTCATATTGGGCAGTTTCTGCCTTCCGGCCGCGGCTCAGGCCCCCTCGGTCTCGCTACCGGAAGGTTACATGGGTTCGGAAAACTGCGGCCTCTGCCATGAAGATCTGAGCGGCGCTTTCCGGCGTAATCCGCACTACTCCATCGACACTGGCAGCAGCAAAGCGC
>JACQDG010000082.1 GCA_016201185.1 Acidobacteriota bacterium
CATGGCAACGGGGCCAACATGGATAACCTGGAGACCCACGACGAGCGACCGCTGGTCGCCGGCACCTGCTTTTCGATCGAGCCGGGCATCTACATGCCGGAGTTCGGCGTGCGCTTGGAGGTGAATGTCTACGTGGGGGAGACGGAGGCGCGGGTGACCGGGGAGACGCAAAAAGAGATTGTGCGGATTGCCGTGTAGCGCAGCACGGGGCTGTCCCTGGCTGCCCTGTGAAATAATGGAACTATGCAATTATTGCCGACTCAAGAGGAAGTGGCGCTGATTCTGAAGGAAACGGGGGCGCTGCGGTGGGGCCATTTCGCGCTTCCCGAGGGCACGCACACCAACCAGTTTCTGCAACTGCCGCTGGCGCTACGCTATCACCAGCACACCCGGACGCTGAGCGTGGCGCTTAGCCGCCTGTTGCGCGCCAACCCGGAGATTTCCGCCCTGATCCCGGAACTGAGCGTGGTGACCCCGGCCTGGGGCGGTTTGCCGGTGGCTTTCGGCATGGCCGAGGCGCTGCGCTGCCGGCAGGTTTACTGGGCCGAAGATCAGGACGGGCGCCTCCGCTTCCGGCAATACATGGAAGACCACCGCGGCGAAAAGGTCGTTATGGTGGATGACACGCTGCGGACCGGCAAGAAGCTGCGAGAATTGAAAGGGCTGCTTGAATCCCAGGGCGCCCAGGTCCTGGCGCTGGCTGTGGTGGTCCACCAGGCCCGCCACGATATCAACGATTTCGACCGCGTGCCTCTTTATACGCTGGCGAAAATCGAAGCGCAGCTTTATCCCGACGCTGCCAGCTGCCCCATGTGCCGGAGCGGCGAGCCGGCGGAGAGGGTGCGCATGTAAAAGGAGGGGGTGCGATGAAGACGGCGAGATGGATCTGTTGGGGGCTCGCTGTGGCGGGGGTGCTTGTTGCTTCCGCCGCCGGCGGCGTAGCGCAAAAGAGGCGCCGTGCGGCCTCGGCTCGCGCCGAGGAACGGCTGATCCGCGAAGTGCGCCACGAGCTGGTCCTGCTGCCTTACTATGGCGTGTTCGACAATCTCACTTACAGAGTCCACGGCTACGATGTGGAGCTGGGCGGCCAGGTGGTCCGTCCGACGCTGAAGCACGACGCCGAGGCCGTGGTGAAAAAGATCGAGGGCGTGGAAAAGGTGACGAACAATATTGAGGTTCTGCCCCCCTCGCCCATGGACGATCGCATTCGCATAGCTGTTTATCGCGCCATTTACGGCCACATGATGCTCGATCGCTATGCCTTGCAGGCGGTGCCGCCCATTCACATCATCGTGAAGAACGGGAACGTAACGCTGGAAGGCGTAGTGGCCGCTGAGAACGAGCGCAGCGTGGCTGGCATACAGGTCAACTCGGTGCCTGGTGTTTTCAGCGTGACCAACAATCTGAAGGTCGAAAGATAGCGCCGGCGCCCGTGCCGCCTTATCTTAAGATTGCCGGCTGGCTCTTGCTTGCGGCCTGGGCTTACGGCGTGCTTTGCTTCCTAGGCAGCCGGTCGATCTACTATCCGCTGAAGTATCCGCAAGGGCTGTGGGAGTTGCAGGGGGAACTGGGGGCCACCGACGTGTGGCTTCGCGCCGGGGATGGGGCGCGCCTGCATGCCTGGTGGGTCCCGGTCGCGGAAGCCCGGGTCGCGACGCTTTACCTGCACGGGAATGCCGGAAACCTGTCCCACCGGGCGGAGCAAATTCGCCAGATCACGGCAGCCGGCTCTTCCATCCTGATCCTGGATTATCGCGGCTACGGAAGAAGCGAAGGGTGGCCTAGCGAGAGAGGGCTGTACGCCGACGCCGATGCCGCTTATAAATATCTAGTAGACACCGGCCATCCGCCGGCGAGGATCGTGGCGCAGGGAGAATCGCTGGGCACGGCCGTGGCGGTGGACCTGGCGGCGCGTCATCCCTGCGGCGGGGTGGTGCTGGAGGCGCCGTTTACCTCCGCACGAGACATGGCGCAGCAGGTGCTCCCGTTTTTTGGCCCAATGCTCGTCTGGGGATTTGATTCCAGGCGGAAAATAGGGAGCATCCGGTCGCCGCTGCTGATCCTGCATGGGGACCGCGACGCGGTGATCCCCTTCAAGCTGGGGCGGGCGCTTTTTGAGGCGGCCCGTGAGCCGAAGTGGTTCTGGCCGGTGCGCGGCGCAGGGCACAATGATTTGATCCAGGCGACCGGGGCGGGATACCGCGAGCGGCTGCGGGAGTTTTATCAGGGGCTATAGGAACGGCGTCTGCGGCCCGCAGAGAATGGCTACGCTTTTTTCAACGCAGCGGCCATGCTATTGAGCGCCAACTCCAGGGTTTTTCGGGAGGTGGCGATATTCATCCGCATATGGCTTGCCCCGCCCAAGCCGTAGGTAGATCCGGAGTTTAAGGAAACCTTCGCATTCTCCACGAACCAACGCTCGACCATCCCCTCGGCTGTGAAAGGTTTCACTGAAGCGGCTCTGTCCTTGTTGGCTTCAGCGGCCAACTCCTTCGCACCGATCTTTTCGGCTAACTCACTGACGTCCAGCCAAGACAGGTACGTGCCTTGAGGTTTGACGGTTTTGACGAGCGGCATGTTCGCTCGAACGAACGACTCCACGAAGTCATGGTTGCCGTCGATATACGCCACCACTTGATCCAGCCAATCCTCGCCTCTGGCATAGGCGGCCTTACTTGCAACCATACCCAGCGTACTCAAATCCGCTCTGTTGTTGGCTTTCACTCCGGCGAAATAGTCCGGATTGGTTGTGAAGAACCAGGCGCATTTCATGGCCGCCAAGCCGAACGATTTACTCGCGGCCTTGAACGTAATGCTGTTGTTTACGATGTCTCTGTTCTCGAGAGTGCTGAATGGAGTGTATTTGTTCCCCTTGGTGGCGAAATCACAGTGAATCTCGTCGGCGAGGACCACCACGCGACGCCGGAGACAAATTTCACCCAGTCTCGTGAGATCCTCACGGGTCCAGCAATTGCCTGTGGGGTTTTGCGGGTTGCAGAGGATCAGCGTATTGGTGTCATGGCTGATGCGCCGCTCCAGATCTTCGAAATCGATGGAATAGCGGCCGTCGACCAGTTTCATCGGACTCTCTTCCGGCTTCACATTGCAGAAAGTGAGGTCCCCATAAAAGCCGTTGTAAGTGGGCGTCGTCAGGAGGACCTTGCTTCCCGGAGGCGAGAAGGTCTTCAGCGCGGCAATAAGGCCTGGGTGGACACCGGCAGTGATCCAGAGCAAATCAGGATTAATGTCGATACCGTAGCGCCGCTTGTTCCAACTGATGATGCCCTCAAGAAAGGAACGCGGCATATCCAGGTAGCCCCAGACCTCGTGTTGGATGCGCTCTTGCAAGGCTTTGGTGATGACAGG
>JACQDG010000089.1 GCA_016201185.1 Acidobacteriota bacterium
CGGCTACACCATCGAGGCCCGTGTGGGAACCGTGCTGGCCGGCCTGGGTTTTCCCAAGACGGACTGGGACCGGCCGGCCGAGGAGTTCTCCGGCGGCTGGCAGATGCGCATCGCCCTGGCCAAGCTGCTGCTCGAAAGACCCAACCTACTCCTGCTCGACGAGCCCACCAATCACCTGGACCTCGAGGCCCGCAACTGGCTCGAGGAGTATCTCAACGACTACCCACATGCCTTCGTCATTGTCTCCCACGACCGCTTTTTCCTCGACGTGACGGTACGGAAGGTCGTCGAGCTGTGGAACTGCGGCGTGCACTTCTACGTCGGCAGCTATTCGCGCTACGAAACGCTCAAGCAGGAGCGGCTGGCGCAGCTCGAAGCTGCCCACAAGAACCAGCAGGACAGGATCCACCAGCTCGAAGTCTTCATCAGCCGTTTTCGTTACCAGGCCACCAAGGCTTCCCAGGTGCAGAGCCGCATCAAGGAGCTGGAGCGGATGGAGCGCATCGATCTGCCGCCCGAGGAAAAGACCATCCACTTCAAATTCCCGCAACCGAAGGCCAGCGGGCGGGTGGTCGTGGAACTTCGCCACGTTGCCAAGAGTTACGGCCCAAACCGGGTGTTCGATGACGTCAGCTTCCTGATCGAGCGCGGCGACCGTATCGCTCTGGTGGGGCCGAACGGCGCGGGCAAGTCAACCTTGATCCGCATGCTGGCTGGCGCGGAGTCCCTGACGGCGGGGGAGAAGCTCGTGGGTCACAACGTGCAGGTCGATTACTTCGCCCAGGACCAGTACAAGGCGCTCGATCCCGCGTCGCGGCTGCTCGAGGACCTGGCTTTTTTGGTGCCGCGCGCCACCGACACCGAACTGCGCAGCCTGCTGGGTTGCTTCCTGTTTTCGGAAGGCGATGCCTTCAAGCCCATCGGCGTGCTCTCGGGCGGCGAGCGCAATCGCTATGCCCTGGCGCGGCTGCTGGTGATGCCGTCCAACTTCCTGCTGCTCGACGAGCCGACCAACCACCTCGACCTGCGGGCCAAAGACGTGCTTCTAGGCGCCCTGCTGGGGTTTTCCGGCACCGTGGTTTTCGTCTCCCACGACCGTTATTTCATCGACAAGCTGGCGACCAAGGTCTTCGAGACGGGCGGCGGTGAAGTGAACATCTACCAGGGCAATTATGAAGACTATCTGTGGCGGAAACAGCGAGCCTCCGAGCCTCAGCGGGCCTTTCACGCCGGCTCCGCAGGAACAGCGCCGGCTGGCAAGGCGGCGCAAGCTTCCAGGACCGCCTCCCGTCTGAATCCGCTGAAGGCGGAACAGATGCGCCGGCGCGTGGCTGAGATCGAACAGCAGACAGCGGGCATCGAAAGCGAGATCGGGCTGCTCGAGGCCCAGCTGGCCGGCTCTTGGCGGGATCCAAGGGAGGCTGCGCGGCTAACGAAAGAAATCGAGCAGCGGCGGGTCGAGCTGGACCGCCTGGTGGCGGAATGGGAGGAGGTCGGCGCAGCCCTGGAGCATTAAGCCACCCGGGCCTCTATCTCTGAAAACTACTTTCCAGCGGCTGTCCTTTGCGCGATGAGCTTCTGGGCGTCTTCGGTAAGCTGCCGGGCCCGCGGGATCAGTTCGATGGCCTCCTGAACTTCCGGATCGCTCTCCACATAAACCTTGTTGCCCTCATCCTCGTCGTAAGCGGAGACGTACATTTCTTTCTTCAGGAAGCGCTTGACGAAATCCACATTATGGGCGAACTCCGCCTCCGTAAAGGGAATCTTCTCCTGGTAGAGGAACTGCCGGAAGTCGGTCAGGGCGGCGTCGTCCGGCTCCCACTTGGGAGGCAGGCGGTCGTGCGAACTGAAGTAATGCTGGGCGTAAGTGAAGAAGGCGTAACGGCGGAGCAGCTCGCTCTGGAAATGGTCGGCCCGCTGGGCAGTGATGCGAACGTCGGGGGTGATGCCATCGCCGCCGTAAACGGGCCGCCCGCTATCGGTCATCTTCACCTCCACCTTGGGGCTGCGGTGGTTGTCCCGGCAGGGATCGGAGTAATACTCGTAAAGCGAAACGTTGCTGTAGGGGCGCTGGATCAGCCGGCCGCTCGGGGTGTAGTACTTGGCAGTGGTCAGGGCCAGCCCGGTGTTGTGGTTCAAGGGATAGACCGTCTGCACCAGGCCCTTGCCGAAGGTGCTGGCGCCCACAATCAGCGCGCGGTCGTGGTCCTGCAAGGCGCCGGCCACGATTTCCGCCGCCGAGGCCGATTCGCAGTTCACCATCACCACCATCGGATAGGCGCGCCCGCCGTTGCCGCGCTGCGCCCGGTAGGGCTTCTCCGCAGAGGCCCGTCCGTGGTGCGAGACAATGATTTGGCCCCGCTTGAGGAACTTGTCGGCCACCGCTACGCCCTCGCTCAGCAGCCCGCCTTTGTTTTCGCGCAGGTCCAGGATCAGCCCGCGGAAGTTGGCCTCGTTCAGGCTCTTCAACTCCTCGCTGAGCTCGCGGCTGGTGGTCTCGTTGAACCCAGCGACCTTGATGTAGGCGATGCCGGGCTTGACGTAGAAGGCCACCGGAACGCTCTTGCGCGGGATCTCATCGCGCACCACAGTGAACTCCAGCAGCTGGTCCCGGCCCTCGCGCTGGATGGTGATGCTGACGGAAGTGCCCTTCTCCCCGCGCAGGCGCTTGGCCACATCGTTGGTCGACATGTTCTCGGTGGATTCGCCGTCCACCTTCATGATGATGTCACCGGGTCGGATGCCGGCCCGGTAGGCGGGCGTCTTGGGGAACGGCACGATCACCACCGTCTTACGGTTGCGCGGCGCCACCTGCATGCCCACGCCTGCGTAGTGGCCCTTCTGCTCCTCCCGCAAAGCGCCGTACTGCTCGGGATCAAAGAACTGCGAATGGGGATCCAGTTTGTGCAGCATCCCCGGGATGGCGCCGTTGTAAATGGCCGTGTCGGGGTTCAGCCGGTCGGCGTAGTTCTCCTCCACCAGGTGGAAGACATTGGCGAACGTGCGGATGCTTTCCCGCAAGTCGTCATCCGGCGAGGCAGCCGCCCGCACCCGCGGCCCATACAGGCCGCCGAACAGGGAGCACAGCAGAATGGTAAGAGCGGCCAACCATAAAGCGCGCCATCTGGTGGAAAAGGACAACCTGCACCTCCCCTGCGCCTGGGCCCGACCCGGCGCCAGCCCTGCGACCGCCTTCAATTATAGCAGCAGTTTGGGCTGCCTTTGCGGATCCCCGAACGAAAGAGAGGGAGGGGCCTCGTTGGATGTTCAAGCCGCACGGCCGGACCGCAGTTGACGCTGGCCCACCATTCTCGCTATCATCGGACCAATTACGCTCTCTTAGAGGCGTAGGAGGCAAGAACTATGGGTCCGCTTGGCGTACCCGAGATGATCTTCATTTTCGTGCTGGCGCTGCTTATCTTCGGCCCGAAAAAACTGCCGGAACTGGGCAGTTCGCTCGGCAAGGGGATTTCGGAATTCCGCCGCGCCTCCAACGAATTGAAATACACCTTCGAACGGGAAATGCACAACATGGAGCGGGAAAGCGAATCGATGAAGGAGGCTACGGGCACGAACTCCACTTACACGCCTCCTCCCGACGAGTATCCTTACTCCTACGAGTCCACATCCAGCGCATCCGCACCACAGGCCGCTGAATCCCAACCGGCAACCCCTCCCGAGGGAAGCGAAGTAAAGCACAGCTAGATGGTTCCACCTGAAGAGAAGGATACGCCCCCCAGGGCTGACGGAGACGTTTTGCCCTCGGCCGGAGGACAGCCTGACGCCCCGGCCGCACCCGAACCACCCCCGGCGCCCGCGGCAGAGGCTCCGGCCTCGAGCTATCGCTATTACGACGATCCGTACGACTACGAGGGTACCGGCTACCCTCTGGCCTACGCCTCGTCCCAGAGCAGCTCGCCCGAGACGGCGCTGGTTGCTGCCACGGCTTCGCCGGCGGCGGAGACGCCCTCCGGCACGGGCGGGGCTCCTCCCCCTTCCGGAGGGGGAGACGGGCCCAACGGAGGGGACGAAGAAGACGGCATGGTCCGCATGTCCTTCTTCGACCACCCAAGCTGCCGCTGCTGACAGCCGTCTTCCTCGCGTCGCCGTGGCTGCTTTACCAGTTGTGGGCGTTCATTGCGCCGGGCCTGTACAAAAAAGAGCGCCGCTGGGCCGCTCCCTTTGTGATCTCCACAGCCGGACTGTTCGTGCTGGGCGGCTTGTTCGCCTACTTTGTGGCCTTCCGCTTCGCCCTGGTCTTTCTATTGGGCCTGGGGTTGGGCAACCACGTCCGGCCGTTAGTATCGGTGGAGGAATACTTCTCGATCTTCGTCAACGTCATGCTGGGCATCGGGGTGGTGTTCGAGCTGCCGGTGCTGATTTTCTTCCTGTCGCTGATTCGCGTGGTTACGTCCGGCTTTCTGATGCGGCACATCCGCTACGCCATTCTGATCATCCACATCATCGCCGCCATCGTGACCCCTACCCCGGATGTCTTCAACATGGAGCTGTTTGCGCTGCCCATGTGCGTGCTGTTTTTCGTGGGCGTCGGGGCAGCCTACATTCTGGAGCTGAGGCGCGACAAGCGGAAATTCCCCTGGGCCGCGGTGCTGCCCTACGTCTTGGGAATCCTGGCAGTCATCGCGCTGGCGATGTACTTCCTGCACGCGCGCTACGGCTACCACTTCGTGAGGCATGCCCCCTGGTTCACCCGCTAGCCTGGTAGTAATCAGGTAAGAGAGCGACTTCCGCCTCTCGCGATTCTGTGATACTTTAATCTCGCGACGGGCCGCTCGGGGCGCACTCCATGCCGGACAAAGATTTTGTCGATCTCTACGAAACCCTCCAGATCAGCGCCTCGGCCGAGCCGGAGACAGTGCAGCGCGTCTACCGCATGCTGGCCCACCGGTATCATCCCGACAACCGCGAGACCGGCAACGAGGACAAGTTCCGGGCCGTGCACGAGGCCTACCGGGTTCTCAGCGACTCGGTCCAGCGGGCCCAGTATGACGTGGAATACCACTCCCGCCGGACGTTGCGCTGGAAAGTCTTCGACCAGCAGATGGCCGCCGAAGGCTTTGAGTCTGAGAAGTCCTTGCGTCACGGGATCCTGTCGTTGCTGTACGCCAAACGCCGCGCCGACCCGGGTAACCCGGGCGTCTCCCTGCTGGAAATGGAATCCTTGCTGGGCCGGCCCCGCGAGCACCTGGAGTTCAGCATGTGGTTCCTGAAGGAGAAGGAACTGATCGGACGCACCGAAGACAGCGGCTTCATGATCACTGTCGGGGGCGTGGAGTACGTCGAGGACGCCGGCCTGGGCGCCCGCATGCAGAAACTGCTCGAGCGGGGTGGCGGCGCTACCGAATAAACCACAAAGAGAAATCCGGGGTGAGCAGCAGCCGGCTGCGCCGGTCGTCACTTGCGACCGTTTGCAACCCGGCGTAAGGCGGCGAAGGGGGGGTGGCGCGCTGCGACTTCCCGGGGCCGGCGGGTGACTATAATGGAGATCTATGCGCGGGCCGGCATGGAAAGGGTGGGGGCAATCCATAGTGATCGCCGGCCTGTGCCTGGCGGCGGGGTTGCTGGCGGCCTGGAGCGCCATCGGCCAGCAGCAGCTGGATCCACTGGCCTATGATTTCTTGCTGCGACTTCGCCCGCCCGCGGCCCGTCCCGGTTCCGCAGTACTGGTGGCCATGGACGAGGAAACGCTGCGGGCCTACGGCAACATGGCACGCCTCCGCCCGGCTCTGGCGACGGCTTTGGAAGTGATCGCGATAACCGGACCCCGAGCCGTCGCCGTAGACATTCAGTTGGCGGATCGCGACGATCCGGCATTGGACCAGCGGCTGAGTCGGGCTCTCGAAACCACGCCCAACCTCGTTCTCGCCACGACCTTGGTCGAGAACCCCCGCACCGGACAGATTGACTGGGAGGAGCCGCGAGCGGAGTTCAGCCGCCACGCCGCGCTTGGCCATGTTCACGCCGATCCGGACCTGGACGGGGTGAGCCGGCAAGTGCTGCTGGAGAAGGTGGCCGGGGCTGGAGGCCACTCCGTTCGCCGCTGGGCTTTAGCCTTGGAGACGTTCCGGCTGGCGTCGGGTAGCGGGCACATCGTGGAAACCGAGAAATCGCTTGAGGTCGGCGGCCGCGCTATCCCCGCCTCACGCGGCGAGCAACGCGCCCTGCGTATCCGCTACCTTCCCAAGGGTTCGCTGGAGCGCATCTCCATGAAGGAACTGATCGAGCAATCGGCCCTCGCTTCGCGGCTCCGCGACCGCGCCGTCTTCATCGGCGTCACAGTGCAGGGAGGACCCGACCGCCTGATGACACCCCTTTCCTACGGGGCGGCAATGCCGGGCGTGGAGATCCACGCCAATCTCTATGAGACCCTGGCCCGCGGGGATTTCCTGGTCTCCGTCTCCAACCTGGTGACCCTGGCTTTCGCCGTGGGCCTGGCCGCTGGCATGCTCCTCTGTTTCGAATTCCTCGCTGGAGCCCGGGCCTTCGTCCTCGGCTTCGCCTTGCTGGCTGTGGCTCACCTGGCGCCCGGTCTTCTCTTCCTCGATAACCGCGTAATGCCCATTTCCCCCCCGGCAGCGACAGCCTGGTGCTGCTTTCTCGGCCTGGGAAGCCGCCATTATCTGCTGACGCGGAGCCGGCTGCGCGTCGCCGAGGCCCAGCGCGCCCGCTACCAGCAGGCCGTCCATTACGTGACCCACGAGATGCGCACGCCGCTCACCGCCATCCAGGGATCGAGCGAACTGATGGGCCGCTACGCGTTGAGCGACGAGAAGCGCAAGGAGATCGCGGGCCTCATTCACCGCGAATCCCGCCGCCTGGCGCGCATAGTGGAGATGTTCCTCAGCGTGGAGAGGCTTTCGGCCGGGGAACTGGAGCTGAAGCGCGATCCTGTGTCTGCCGCGGAGGTATTCTCCACGTGCGTCGAGCGGGCCCGTCCCCTGGCCGACCGCAAGCAAATCCGCATCAGCAACAATTTCCGAAACGACCAGGCCGTCCTGGGCGACCGAGAATTCCTCGAGTACGCCTGCTACAATCTCATCACCAACGCCATCAAGTATTCCCCGGGCGGCACCGAAATCATCCTGGAGGTCGAGCGCGCGGGCGAGCAGGTGCGGCTTTCGGTCCGGGATCACGGCTACGGCATGGACGAGCAGGAGGTGCGGCGCATCTTCCAGAAGTTCTACCGGACCCGGAAGGCGGTGGAATGCGGCGAGGCCGGCACCGGGATCGGCTTGGCGCTGGTGGAGGAGATCGTGGTCGAGCATGGCGGCTCGATCGAGGTGGAAAGCCTTCCCAACCAGGGTTCGCGCTTCACGCTCGTGCTGCCGCGGGCCGCCGCCCCGGTGGCCCAAACGGCCCCTTCCGCGACTTAAGGAAATGGAAAAGCCGCGCTTACTAGTAGTTGATGACGACGATTCGATTCTGACCACTTGCGTCACCTTCTTGGAACAGGAGGGCTACGGCGTGGACGCCGTCTCGACCACCGCCCAGGCCCTGGAAAAGCTCGACGGAAACGCCTACCCCATCATCATCTCGGATATTTACATCGATAAGCACACGGGCCTGGACATCCTCCGGGCGGCGCGCCGGCGCGACCCGGCCTGCGCAGTGATCATCATGACCGGCCGGGGCACCATGGAAACCGTGATGGAAGCGACCCGCGGCGGCGCCTTCGACTACATCGCCAAGCCGTTCGATCTGGACCGGCTGCTCGACGCCATCCAGCGCGCCGAAGTCGCCCGCGCTAGCGAGCAGGAAGAGCTGGAGGAAGAAAAGGCGCTGGAGACCGAGATGATCGGCTCTTCGCCGGGCATGGTGGAAATTTACAAGCTCATTTCCCGAGTGGCGCCCACCGAGGCCAGCGTCCTGATCGAAGGCGAGACGGGCACAGGCAAGGAGCTGGTGGCGCGGATGATCCACAGCAACAGTCCCCGCAGCGAGGGGCCGTTCGTGCCGGTCGATTGCGCTTCCATCGCCCCGACGCTGCTCGAGAGCGAGCTGTTCGGCAGCGTGCGCGGGGCCTTCACCGGGGCGGACCGCGACCGCATCGGCGTCTTCGAGGCAGCGAATCACGGGACCGCCTTACTCGACGAGATCGGAGAGGTGGACCCCGCTTTCCAACCCAAGCTGCTGCGGTTTTTGCAGGAGCACGAGGTGCGGCCGGTGGGCTCCTCGAAGTCGCGGGAGGTGGACGTGCGCGTGCTCGCCGCGACCAACCGCGAGCTGCCGAAGCTGGTTGAGAGCGGTAAGTTCCGCGAGGACTTGTGGTTCCGCCTGAACGTCGTCCGCATTCGGATTCCACCGTTGCGGGAGCGGCGCGCGGACATTTCCCCGCTGGTCCGCCACTATCTCGCCCGCTACAACGAGCGCTACGAACGGAGCCTGCGGATCAGCGAAGCCGCGCTAAAAGCGATCCAGGAATACACTTGGCCGGGCAACGTCCGGCAATTGAAGCATCTGATCGAAAAGGTCGTCATCCTGGCGCCCGGCCACAGCCTGGACGCCGAAGAGGCTCGCCAGGCCCTGGAGGACATGGACCCCCACGAGCGCCCGGTCGAATCCCTGGCCGACGCCGAGGCGGAGCAGATCCGCAAGGTTCTGGCGGCCACCGGTGGCAACAAGAGCCGGGCGGCGCAAATCCTGGGCATTGAGCGCAAAACCCTCTATCGCAAGCTGGAGCGGATTAATCTGTAGCCTCTACCGCAACTTGGGATACGGCTTGTCGTAGCCTTTGCTGTCCCACCACAAGATGCGGTTGAGTATGTCCTGGGGGATGTCATCCGGCTCGGACCAGTTCATAGCCAGCGACTGCCGCGCCGCCCACAGCCGCCTTCCCGACAAGGCATTCAGCGGCGGGTTCATTTCATCCAGGGCCACTTTCGGCGTCAGGCACTGGTATGGCGTCCGGTCCGCCGCCGGGGTGAAGATGCTGGTCATAACCCGGGCGCTGGCCAGGAAGCGCGTGCGCGGCGGGATGCGAAAAATATCCTGAATGGTGCGGATCATGCTGGTTTGGTTGTAATGGTTCGAATCGACCACCCCGCGCCGGATGTGCGGCCCGATGACGAGAGCCACGGTGCGGTGGCCGTCGACGTGATCGAGACCGTCCTGGGCGTCGTCTTCCACCGCCAGAATCAGGGAGCGGGGCCAGAAGCTGCTCTTCGAAATCGCCTCCACCATCCGCCCCAGCGCCAGATCGTTATCGGCAACCATGGCGCGCGGCGTAGGCGAACCGGGGCGTGTGCCGTTGGTGTGATCGTTGTTCAGGGTGAGCACGATCAGGTTTGGCATCCGGCCGCTCTTTTCCCATTCCGCGAGCTCGCGCAGAAACTCTTCGACGCGGATCTGGTCGGGAATGGTGGTGGAGCTGTAGGGGAAGCGGGCATTGATGAATCGGGTCAAGGCGGGAACGCCGCTGCGACAGCCCTGCGCCTTTTCCCAATTCCCTTCCTTGTACAAGCGCCAGTAGTCGCTCCAGGTCCGCTGGTCGGCCTCGTCCATGTCTCCTGCACTTTGGCGCGCCGGGTCCCAACGGGCAGGCTCGCAGAACTCGCCGTAGATGCGAATATCCAGGGGCCTGCCCCCCTGCCAGAAGAAACCGGCCGGGGAGACGGTGAGCGCGTCGCCCAGATTCCAGGCATAGCCGCGAGGCGACGAGGCGAAGGCCCGCTCCACATAGTCGCTGACGAACCCCTGCATCAGCCAGTGGTGGCCGTCGAAGCTGATGGCGCCGCCGGTGTGAAAATTATCCAGCAATACATAGTGCTCGGCCAGGGCGTGGTGATTCGGCGTGACGTCCCGGCCGTAGAACACCAGCTTCGGGTCGCCGTTGCCCTTGGGGATGTCGCCGAAAACCTGGTCGTAGGTGCGGTTTTCCTTGACGATGAGCAGCACGTGGGCGATGCCGAGCGCGGAAGGGATGAGGACGCCGCCGGCGGGCTCGAATTTCGGGCTGTTCGCAGCGGCGACCTCACGCGTCCCGGCGGCGATCTGGGGAGCCATGGGCGGGGGAATCTTCACTAGCGAGCCTTCATATTCCTTGGAATTGAAGGCGCCCTTTCCGTCCGCCGTGTTCCCGGTCCCCTTGATGTTGACGATGCGCAAAGCGCCTTCCCGGTCCACCGCCAGCGCCGAGGGAAACCAGCCGGTGGGAACAGCACCGGCCACCTTCCATCGCTTTCCGTCGAAGTTGACGATGTCGACCGCGTTGTTCCCGCCGCAGGCGACGTAAAGGGTCCGCCCGGTGGGGGCGAAGGCGACGCCGATCGGCTGGCTGCCTAAGTAGCCGCCGTCGCTGCTTTCAGGCCAGGTGGGGATCTTCACGTGGGTCGTCGCCAGGGTGCTGATGTTGACCAGGGTGGCGGAATCCGAGTGACCGTTGGCCACGGCCAGTGTGCTCTCATCCGGGCTCAGCGCCAGGCCGGAGGGCGCCAGCCCGACCTCGACCTCCCTCGCAGCGTGGCTCCTAGCGCCAATCACGCTGACTGTGCCGGAAATGGTCGCCCCGGTTGCCGGATCGCTCGCCACCATAGAGCCACTCGAGGGCGCCAACTTATCTTCACTCGCCGGTCGCCGTCCGCCGCGGTTCGAGACGAAAATCATGTCGTGCTTCGCTGAGACCACCACCGCAAACGGCGCCATGCCGACCGGGATTTCCTTTTTTAGCCGCCGCGAGGAGGCTTCGATGATGGCCAATGTATTGCTGCGGCTGAAGGCCACGTAGGCTGTTTCGCCGTCGGGGGAGAAGGCGATGCCGGCCGGCACGGGATGACCATCCAATTTTACGTGCTCTGCTTTGCCAGGCATTCCACGCTCGTCGAGAGACGCAATCAGGAGCCCGTCCGGGCCGTGCCGGGTGGTCTCGCTGGCCCACAATTCACGGTCTCCGGGGCGAAAGGCAATGCCGGTGTAGGAGGTGGCCCGGGAAGGAACCTCGGCCAGCCGCGTGCCGGTCGATCCGTGCAGCAGCAACACCCCGCGCCAGTTCAGCACCGCCAGCAGGCGCTTTGAAGAATCGAAGGCCAGGTCCACGGGCCGGCCGGGGATCATCGCCTGCTCGCCCCACGGCCGCAGCAACTGGTTGGTGGGCAGCAAATAAAACCCCCCGCTCTGCTTCCCGATGGCCGCATCACTTTTAAGCACCGGAAACAGTTCGGCTTTCTTGGCCACAACGACTGCTGCGGCCGCCGCCAGACCAAAAAGGATCGACTTTCGCAAAGTAGACAATGGACGCCTCCGTTTCGCGCGATGCCTAAGCGGCGCTGTCGCGGATCTTAATCTCTCCCGTCAGGGTGCGGTGCACCGGGCAGCGGGTGGCGATCTCCATCAGGCGGGCGCGCTGCTCGTCGGTCAGCGGTCCTTCCAGCCGGATCCGGCGATGGATTTCAGTGACGAATCCGACCTTCGATTCGCAGTCGGCGCAATCCTCAGCGTGGATGCGCGAGTCTTCGAGCTCCACGGCCACCCTCTCGAGCGGCATGCCCTTGCGCCGGGCATAGAGCAGCAGAGTCATCGAAGTGCAGTTGCCGAGCGCGGCAAGCAGGTACTCGTACGGGTTCGGGCCGGTGTCGTCGCCCCCGGCTTCCACCGGCTCGTCGGCCCACAGTAGGTGGCGGCGGACCACCACCCGCTGCTGAAGGTTGCTGGCGGATTCCACGGACACTCGGCCCATACCGAACATTGTATGATGAAAAGGAATGCACGCTTTGGTGTTGTACAACGACCGCATCGTTTCAGCCTCTGAGAAGTTCCTGTCGCCCGGGCAGATCGGGCTGCTGTCGGGGTGGGGGGTTTTCACCACGCTGCGCATTTACGGCGGCGTGCCGTTCGAGTTCGAGCGCCACTGGGCGCGAATGACGAGGGACGCGGCGCTGCTGCACGTCCCCCTTAGCCGGGACCGGGAACAGGTGCGGGGCCGAATCGGCGAGCTGATCCGCGCCAACCGGGCCGAAAACGCGGTTGCCAGGATGTGTGTGGTGCGGAACCGGGACGGCTTCTGGGAAGGCCCTGGGATCGCCAGCGCCGCCGACCTGATCGTGCTGACGGCCGACTTGAAGAAGTGGGGTGGGGCGGTGCGGCTGACCGCGGTCCGCCAGGCCCGCCATGCGGCTTCTCCCTTCGCTGGAACCAAGATCCTCTCCTGGGCCTATAACCTCACCTGGGTGGAGGAAGCCCAGCAACGCGGCTTCGATGAAGTGGTTCTGCTGAACGAACGGGACGAGGTGGCCGAGTGCACCTCGGCGAATATTTTCGCCGTGGTGGACGGCGCGATCTGCACCCCGCCACTCTCCTCCGGCTGCCTGCCAGGCGTGACCCGCAATGTGCTGCTCGAGGAGGTCGGGGGCATTGAGCAGCGCACGCTGCGGCTGGAGGACCTGTGCCGCGCCGAGGAGGTTTTTCTTACCTCCGCCACCCGGGAACTGCTGGCGGTTGAGGAGATCGACGGCCGGCCCATTTTAACCGGCGGGGGACACGGGCACGGCTGCAGTCGGCATTTACGGAATACGTACGGCGCTATGTCCGGCGCTTCCTCGAACCGGTTTTGATCTCGCCGAGCTCCGGCTGAGGAGCCATGCAAGTAGTTCTTATTTCAACCTACGAGCTGGGGCGCCAGCCGTTCGGGCTGGCCTCCCCGGCGGCCTGGCTGGAGCGGGCCGGCGCGACGGTCGCCTGTCTCGATCTTTCCCGTGAGCCGCTGCGCGGGGAGGCCATTCACGCCGCGGGCTTGATCGCCTTCTACGTCCCTATGCACACGGCCACGCGGCTCGCTGCGCGGCTGGTTCCCCGGATTCGAGCGCTCAATCCCACGGCCCATCTCTGCTTCTACGGGCTCTACGCCTCGGTCAACGAGGCATTCTTGCGCGGTCTGGGGGCGGGAACGATTCTGGGCGGCGAGTTTGAGGCCGGCCTGGTCAGCGTGTTCAAGAGGCTGGAAAGCGGGCGGAACGGCGCCCAGAGTGCGCCGGTGGTCTCGCTCGAGCGGCTGAAATTCATTACGCCGGACCGTTCGGGGCTTGTGCCGCTGGGCGAGTATGCGCGGCTCATTGTTAGTGACGGCCAGCGCCGCACGGTCGGCTACACCGAAGCCAGCCGCGG
>JACQDG010000090.1 GCA_016201185.1 Acidobacteriota bacterium
TCCAGGTCGTGGAAGACGGCCTTTTGCTCCGCCGCGCCTCGAGCCTGGAGGCAATGAACCGGCCCGGAACCTGTTTTGTGGATACCCAGGCCCGGCGCATTTACGTGTGGACCGCCGACGGCCGCCCTCCCTCCGGACACGGCATGGAGTATGGCGGCTCGGCCCTGGCGATCGAGTTTCGGGGCGGCGTGCAGTACTGGCGGCTGTCGGGTTTTGTGCTGACCGGCTTCCGCACCACGGGCATTGTTATCCGCGACCGCTCTGGCGGCGTCGAGATCGACCACATGGATATCAGCTATATCGGAGCCCACCGGGCTGGCGCCGATCTGACGAGCGGTTATGCCGTTGCCACCTACGATACTTCCGGCGGCAATTTCATCCACCACAACAACCTCCACCACACGCTCGCCGAGGCGGTACACATCTCTCAAACCGGGGCCGGCGGCGACCTCTACGAAGACAACGAGATCCACGAAGCGGGTGATCCAGCCTGGCTCTGCGATCCGCCCGCGAGTCGCTTGCGTATCGGCCCCGGCATGATCCTTCGCGGCAATCGCATCACGGTGCGCGGGAACCGCATCTACCGGAACGGCCATCACGGGCTCATCCTGGAATCGGATCTCAAGGGCTCGGAGGGGCCGGCCCATCCGAGCGAAAACATCGTGGAAGGAAATGTATTCGCCTTCAACGGCGGGTACGGCGTATACGGCGACGGCAAGAACGGGCTGGCGGCCTCCTCCGCGAACGTCCTCCGCTTCAACTTATTTCAAGGAAACAACCAGGCCCGCGGCGGCAGCAGCGGCGAAGGCGGATTACGCCTGGCGGGCAACTTTCGCGGCACGGTCCTGTTCAGCAATTACGTTTTGTGGTGAGAAGAACGGCGGCCCTCCCGCCTACGACCTGGAGGCTGGGTGCTGCTTCATCCCCTCCCAGCGCGAAACCAGCCCGCTGTCGATCGAGAACAAGTCCAGCACACGACCCACCGTGTGGTTCACGATGTCGTCGATGGTTTTTGGGTGGTTGTAAAAGGCGGGAACGGGCGGTACGATGACGACCCCCATCTCGGCGCAGGCCGCCATGTTGCGGATGTGGGCCAGGGTGAGCGGCGCTTCGCGCACCACCAGCGCCAGCGGCCGTCGCTCCTTCAGCGTCACGTCGGCGGCGCGGGTGAGCAGGTTGTCGGAGAATCCGTGTGCGATGGCCGACAGCGTCTTCACCGAGCAGGGTGCAACGACCATCCCGGCGGTGTGGAACGAGCCGCTCGACAGAGCCGCCCCGATGTCGCTCACCAGGTAGCGTACCGTCGCCAGCCGCGCCACCTGCCCGGCGGTGTAGGAAGTTTCCCAGCCGATGGTCCGCTCCGCCGCTTTAGATATCACCAGGTGGGTTTCCCAATCGGGCAGCCCGCGCAGCACCTCGAGCAGGCGGATGCCGTAAATGGCGCCGGTCGCGCCGCAGATGCCGATCACCAGCCTTTGAGGTCGAAGCTCCATAAGAGCCCGCAAGCGGCTACTCCTTTTCCATCACTTTCGCTCCCAGCGCGCCGCCGGCGATGGCCAGCGAAACGACTACCAGAAATGCCATCACAATATAGATCAGCAGGAAGAACGCCAGCCCGGCCGGCGAAGCCATGAATTCCATCATCTGGCGCGCGGCGGCGTCCTGGGCGGGCATCTTCTCCATCACCTGTCGCAGCGCGTCGCGAAGGCCGCCGCCGCTGCGAGTCGCTACGAAGGCCAGGGAGGTGAAAACAATCCCGATGACGAAGGTAAACAGGCCGGTGATCCAGCCGAGTCGCGCCCCGTCTCTCACCGAAAGCAGCAGCCCGGTACGCCGGCCGTAAAGGAAGACCGAGAAAAACCCCGCCCCCAGCACCCACAGGCAACATCCGAAGCTGACGAAGGGAATGAGGTTGAGCAGGCCGCTGATCGAGGCGCACAGCAGCGCCACGCGAACCGCGATGGGATTGCCGAAGTTGATGACCGGCGGGATCGCCGTGAACGCCTGGGGAGCCGCAGCAGGCTGGGGCTCTTCCCTTGGTTGATCCGCTTGATCGGGGAGTTCCGCTCCGCAGCTACAGAAGAGAGCCATAGAAGATCGGCAGCGTCACCCGAAGTAAGCGCACAGCCGCCAACCTTAAGGGAGCGGCGCTGGGGGCGACTGCTTCAGTTTGCCTCAGGCTCTCCTATGTTCGCAAGCGAGATCCGGGTGTTACCCCTCCTGGCGTGAATGCCGATCGCCTTTTTCAACTGATCGTGCTTCCACTCAAACTCGACCTTGCCGTCGGATTTTTCGGAGAAGACAAAGTCTGGGGCGTTTTCCCGGTAGAAGGCAATCACCTTTTCGGCCGGATCGGGAGTCTCCATTTCCAGGGCCACCACGCGGAGGGATTTGTCGGCAAAATCCAAGTCCAGGTCCACGCGCGCCCCGCCCGAGTCCTCCTCTACGGGCTTGGCTCCAGGATAGATGGGAATGCCCAGCAGCTTCGGATCGACCTGGGCGTGTTTGTCGACTCGCAGGCGACCGAACGGCGTCTCGAGCTTGACGCTCTCCTCGCGGCCTGCGCGGTCCTTGGTGGTCACCACGCGAATCTTGGAGGCAAACACGTAACTCAGGGCCACCAGCCCGCCGATGGTCAGCAAAGCGACAGCCAGGACCACGCCGACAACGATTACCACCAGCCGTCCGGTGGAACTCCCGGATGGCCCCGGCGGATATGCGCCCGGGCCGGGCGTGACAGGCTGTGTGCTCATGGTTTAACCTCTTCCCTCACCCATAGGGTACGAAACCCGCCGCCCCCCTGTTCCCCCGCAAGAACGGAGACCAGCAGGCAGCCGGCCAGGAAACCGAAGACAACTCGGGTCATCGCCGGAGGACTCACCCATCCGAGGACCTCAGCCACCCATTCCGTGCCTAGCAGGCCCAGAGAGAGCAGCAGGAGCCGGCGGGAAAACCGGAGACCCAGGAGCGAGCCAGCCAGCGCCCCGGCATATATCCCCAGGCACCGCATGCAAACCGCGAGCGGATATCCTGCCAGATGCCAGCAACGCTCGGGGCGCTGGTGGCACGCCCAGGAGAAAGCGGCATAAATCGCCACCGCCACGGGGCTCGAGGCCGCCGCCAGCAGCGGCGCCGCGAAGATTGCCGCCAGCAGCACAAAGGCCACGATGGAAACCGTCAGGCGCATGTGCTGCCTACTCATAAGCGCCAACTCCCGTCACCCGCTCGCCGATGATCAGGGTGTGGATGTTGTGCGTGCCCTCGTAGGTCTTCACCGTCTCCAGGTTGCACATGTGGCGGAAGATCGGGTACTCATCTGTAATACCGTTGGCCCCCAGCAGGTCGCGGCTGCGGCGGGCGGTCTCGAGAGCCATCCACACGTTGTTCCGCTTCAGCATGGAGACGTGGGCGAAATCGGCCTTGCCTTTGTCCTTCAGTCGGCCCACTTGCAGGGCCAGCAGTTGGGCCTTGGTGATCTCAGAGATCATCCAGGCCAGCTCCGCCTGCACCAACTGGTGAGAGGCGATAGGCCGGTCGCGGAACTGCTTGCGCAGCATGGTGTACTGCCGGGCTGTATCGTAACAGGCCATGGCCGCGCCGATCGCCCCCCACCCGATGCTGTACCGCGCTTGGGTGAGGCACATCAGCGGGCTCTTGAGGCCCTTCGAGCCCGGCAGCAGGTTCCCGGCCGGAATGCGGCAATCGACGAACGAGAGGCTCGAGGTTACCGACGCCCGCAGCGACCATTTCCCGTGAATGTCGGAGGTCTTGAACCCGGGCACGCCGCGCTCCACCAGGAACCCGCGAATCACGCCGTCGAGCTTGGCCCACACCACCGCCACCTCGGCGATGGTCCCGTTGGTGATCCACGTTTTTTCGCCGTTGAGCACAAAGCAGGAGCCGTCCCGCACGGCAGTGGTGCGCATGCCGCTGGGGTTCGAGCCAAAGTCCGGCTCGGTCAGGCCGAAGCACCCGAAGGCCTCCCCTTTTTGTAGCCGCGGCAGCCAGCGCTGCTTCTGCTCCTCGCAGCCGAACGTAAGGATCGGATACATTACCAGGGCGCCCTGCACCGAACAGAAGCTGCGCAGGCCGCTGTCTCCGCGCTCCAGCTCCTGCATCATCAAGCCGTATTCCACGTTGTTCATGCCGGCGCATCCGTAGCCGCTCAAGTTCGCGCCGAAGAAGCCCAGTTCGGCCATCTCGGCGGCCAGGTGCATGGGAAAAGTGGCGTCGCGATTGTGCTGCTCGATGATCGGCAGCACACGCTCGTCGACGAAGCGGCGGGCCGTTTGCCGAACCAATAACTCCTCTTCGCTGAACAGGGAATCGATCTCGAGGTAATCCACCCCCCGGAAGGGAAACATAGACCACCATTCTACAGGAGTCGGAAGTAGGGCGACAGAAGGCCGGCGCCGGCGCTATTTGGCTGCTACGGGCGTTCCTGCCCGCAACTCGTCGCTGCCGCGGCGAACGATCCGATCCCCGGCCGCGAGCGCGCCGAAGACTTCGATCAAGTCGCCGGCCGGCGCGCCGCGGGCCACGTTGACCCATTCAGCTTTTCCCTGGCTGACTCGAATGAGGAAAGTGCGTTCGGTGGTGACCACCACGGCGCTCGGCGGCACGTAGAGCGAGGGCCGCGACCGGCGCACCGGCCAGGCCACCTCCGGGAACATCCCCGGCGCCAGCCGCCCGTCGGCGTTCTGTACGTCCAGTTCCACCGGCATAGACCGGGTTTTTACATCCACGGACCGCGCCGGCCGCGCAATGGTTCCGTAGAAAGTTTCCGCCGGATACGCCGGCGCCGTGAAGGAAACCCGCGCGCCGGTCGCGATGCCGGCCAGATCGACTTCCGGCACAGCCACCACCAGACGCAGGCGGGAGATCTGCTCCAGGTGAAACATGGGCATGGCAGCGCCGGGCCCGCCGGCCGGCCCCACCAGCGCGCCCGGGTGGACCTTCCGCTCCGTGATGACGCCGTCGAAGGGGGCCGTTACTTCCAGGTACCGCTCGATCTCCTCGATCGCCTGAGCCGCATCCTGCGCAGCCTTCGTCGAGCTTTCCACCGAGCGCACGCGTGCGCGGGCGGCCTCGACCGCCTTTTCGGCCAGCACGAGATCGTTGCCCGCCACCACTCCCGGCGTGGCAGCTGCCGCCTTCAATCGCTCGTAGGTGCTCTGTTCCGCGAGCAGCTTGGCTTCGGCCTCGACCCGTTGCGCCTCGACGGCCTGCCGCTTCGACTGGGCCTCGGCCAGTTGCGCTTTGAGCTCCGGGGCAACCAGTCGCGCCAGGATCTGGTCTTTCTTGACGATGGAGCCACGGTCCACCATCACCGTCTCCAGGAATCCGGTGACCTTGGGGTAAACGGCCACGCTCAAGTAGGGCATGAATTCTCCCGGCAGGCGGATAGTTCGCTCCGGGCGCTTCGAGACAACCTCGACCACGTCCACCGCTGGCGGCGCGACGCCCTGGGCGAGCAGGGACAGAAGCGCGCAGAAAAAGAGTCCGCCGAACACTCGCATGCCGCGCCCCGTCATGCTTCGCTCCCCGGTGTTGGCTCGTAGTAGCGGCTGTTCGGATCGTCCGGGTCGAGCGACGGCGAGAGCCGGCGCGCGCGCCCTTCCAGCACCGCATAGACCAGCGGGAGGATGGTCAGGGTCGCCACCGTCGCCGCCGCCAGGCCTCCAATCACCGCCCGGCCCAGCGGGGCGCTTTGCTCGCCCCCTTCGCCCAGGCCCAGCGCCATAGGTATCATCCCTGCCATCATCGCCATGGCGGTCATGAGAATCGCCCGCAACCTCCCGCGCGCCCCTTCCAGGGCGGCTTCATGGGGCGAAGCCCCTTCCCGCCGCGCCATCTCCGCGAAGGTGACCAGTAGAATGGCGTTGGCCACCGCCACCCCAATCGCCATGATCGCTCCCATGAACGATTGCACATTGAGGGTGGTGCCGGTGAGCAGCAAGGCGATCATCACCCCGCAGATGACAGCCGGAACCGTGGAGATGACGGCGCCGGCCAGCCGAAACGATTGAAAGTTGGCTGCCAGCAGCAGGAAGATCACCACGATCGACAGCGCCAGCCCGGTGCGCAGGCCCGCCATCGTCTCCTCGAGGGGGGCCACCTGCCCGCGCACCGCCACCGTCACCCCGCGCGGCGGATCGCCCGCCCGCCGGATCGCCGCCCGAACCTTTTCCGCTGCTTGCCCCAGGACCTCGCCGTGAATATTGGCAGTCAGGCTCAGCATCCGCTGCATGTTGTACCGGTCGATCTCTCCCATGGCGGTTCCGTAGCGCACCTCGGCCACATCGCCTAGCAGGGGTCGCGGGGCGCCGTTTACCATCACCGGCAAATCCCGCACATCCTCGACGGAGCTCATCTTATGCTGCGGGATCTCCACTTGTATCTGAAAGGCGTTGCCGCTGGCCGGGTCGCGCCAGAAATTGGGATCGATGAAGCGGCTGGAGGAGGTGGCCGCCACCAGCGACCGGGCCACATCGGCCGTGGTCAGCCCGAGTTGGCCGGCCCGCTCCCGATCCACCGTGACGTTCACGGTAGGATAGTCCAGCGGCTGGCCGAATTGCAGGTCGCGAAGCGACGGAATCTTGGCCAGCTCCACGCGAATCTTCTCCGCGAATGGCCGATTGGCCGCCAGGTTCGGCCCCGCCACCGTCACCTCGATCGGAGCTGGCGAGCCGAAGCTCATTACCTGGCTGATGATGTCCCCGGCTTCGAAGGAGAAATTCGTGCCGGGCAATGCCTCCGACAGCTTGCGCCGCAGCCGCTCTTTCAGGTCCTCCACCTGAACCCGTGCTTCCGGCTTGAGCGCCACTTGCAGCACGGCCTCGTGCGGGCCGCTGGTCCAGAGGAAGATCGTGTTGATGGGATAACTGGGCGGCTGCACACCGATAAATCCGGCCGTGATCTGGACATTGTCCGCACCCGCTTCCTGGCGGATGGCATCGAGCGCCTTCAGCGCCACGAGCTCCGTCCTCTCAATCCGCGTGCCCGTCGGAGCGCGCAGTCGCAACTGGAATTGCTTTGCCTGGGATGCGGGGAAGATCTCAGTCCCCAACCGGGGCGCCAGAACGAACAGCAGAATGACGACACCGGCGGCGTAAGCGGCCAGAAGCGGCCACCGCAACCGGAGCGCGATACGCGCCACGCGGGTGTAAACGGCCTGGAGGGTTCCGAACAACCCGCGACCTTCCTCGTCCGCGTGGCCCCGGCGCATAACCCAGGTGGCCATCACCGGCAGCAGTGTGCTCGACAGCACATAGGACGAAAGCATAGCGAATCCCACCGCGAGCGACAGCGGGATGAACAACTGCCGGCCCACCCCCACCATGAAGAACGAGGGGATGAAGACGGAGAGGATGCAAAGCATGGCCAGCAGGCGCGGGATCGCCGTCTTGCGGCAAGCGTCCAGCACGGAGCGGGGCCGCGAGAGCCCCGCGACCATGTGCGTGTGGATATTCTCGACCTCTACTGTAGCCTCGTCCACAAGAATGCCGACCGCCAGGGCGAGACCGCCGAGGGTCATCAGGTTGATGCTCTGCCCGCTCGCCCAGAGCCAGACGGTGGCCGAGAGCAGAGAGAAAGGAATCGTCATCACGACGATGAAAGCGCTGCGCCAGTCGCGCAAAAACAGCAGGACCATCAGCCCGGTCAGCACCGCACCCAGCAAACCTTCCGTCACCAGGTTGCGGATGGCGTTGGTCACATAGCCGGACTGATCAAATTCCAGCCGGATGTCCACATCCTCCGGGGCCACGGCGCGCATGCGGGGCAGTGCTTCCCTCACCCGCCGGATCACCGCCAGCGTGGAAGCATCGGCGCGCTTGGTTACGGGGATGTACACTGTACGCCGCCCGTTCACGTGAGCATAGCCGGTGACCACGTCGGTGCCGTTCTCAACCGAGCCGATGTCCCGGAGGTACACCGCCGGCCCGGACCCGATACGGATGGGCATGGAGTCGAGCTCGTGCAGATTGCCTCCCATCACGGAATTGGTGGAGGCGATGCGCAACAGGCTCTCCGTCCGCACATTGCCCGAGGGCATCACGATGGTACCCCGGTTGACGGCGGCGATCACCTCCTCGGGCGACAGGCGATAGGCGCGCAGGCGCTCCGGATCGACGCGAATCACGATGGTCCGCTGGTTGCCGCCGAACGGGGGCGGCGCCGAAACGCCCGGCAGCGTGGCAAACAGCGGCCGGACGCGGTTCAGCGCGATATCCTGCATCTCGCCCGGACTGCGGATGGGGCTGGAGAAGACGAGCTGGCCGACGGGCACGCTGCCGGCGTCGTAGCGGACGATAAACGGCGGCACGGCCCCCGGCGGCATGAAGGCCCGGGCGCGGTTCACGTAGCCCACCACCTCGGCCAGCGCCTGGCTCATGTCGGTGCCGGGGTGGAAGACCAGCTTCATCAGGGCCACGCCCTGGATGTTCTTCGATTCCACGTGCTCGATGCCGGTGATGTAGAGGAAGTGATACTCGTAGTAATAGGTGAGGAAGCCCTCCATCTGGGAGGGGTCCATGCCGCCGTAAGGCTGGGCCACGAAAACCGCCGGCGCCCCCAGCCTGGGAAAGATATCCACCAGCATGTTCCGCACCGCCAGGATAGAGCACAGGGCCACCGCAACCACGATCACCAGAACCGTCATGGGCCGCCGCAAGGCGGCCAGGACAAGCCGCATGCTTTACCTCGTCTGCTGCAGGTACGGTGCGAGATCCCCCTGCACCGCCCGTAGCGCCAGCAGGCCCCGCCAGACGCCCAGCCCGGCTAGCGAATCGTCAATCTCGGCCTCGACCAGCAGCCGCTGCGCCTCGGCCACCTCCACCACCGTCGCCAGCCCTGCTTTGTAGCGGGCCATGGCCTGCTGCTCGAGCGCCCGGGCTGCCGCTAGTTGCACCGGCGTGTTTTCGGCCACCCGGCGCGCGCCCTCCAGCGCCGCCCGTGCCTTTTCCAATTCCCCCTTCAGGTCCTGCAGGATCTGCTCGTAGCGGGCCTTTTCGGCGCGCTCGTTAAACACCTCGATCTGCTTCCGGCTGCGGATCGACGGCAGATCGAACGCCGGGAAGGTAACGGACATGCCCACTGCCCAGTTGGGAACGTCGGGAGCAAGCCCAGCCCCGGCGCCGCCCGTCGTGCCGTC
>JACQDG010000091.1 GCA_016201185.1 Acidobacteriota bacterium
AAGCAGATCAACGACACCCACGGACACCTGATGGGCAACCGGGTGATCAAGGCGGTGGCCGGAGCACTAAGAAGCGGCCTGCGGGAGTACGATTTGGCGGCCCGCATGGGAGGCGATGAGTTCGTGCTTCTGCTGCCGGGCATGAAAGCAGAGGACGCCGCGGTGAAGCGCGTGGAGCTGGCCATGGCGGTGGAAGCTCTGGGGAACAACTTTCCCGGCATGGAGATCTCCGTGAGCATGGGGTGCGCCAGTTTCCCCGAAGACAGCCAGAGCGTCGAGGAATTGATGGCCCTGGCCGACCGGCGAATGTACTGGCACAAGCGGGAGTATCACAGTGGCCGTGCGGTCCGGGTGGCGGCCATGACGGCCTAAGGGCCACGGTCCGAAAGGGGACCCTGATGTTCAGTGCATTATTAGTGGCCCCAGATTCGGGGCTCGCGCGAGTCTTGGAGCAATTGGCTCTCGAGTCGAAACAGGTCCGTGTCTATAAGGCGATGAATGTTTTCCCTTCATCGTATGAACTCACCAGGATGTTGAATTGTTTTCGGCCCGACATCATCTTGCTGGACTTCAGCCGTTTTGAAGATGCGCTGTCAGCCACCAGAGAGATCCACCTGCTTACTCCGGAAACAGCCCTTATCGGGCTCAGCCCAATCTGTAACCCGGAGCGGGTGAAACAGGCCCTGGAGGCGGGTGTCGGGGAGCTTCTCACGTTTCCCATAACCGAAGAGAAATTTCTACAGAGCGTAGAGCGGGCCATGCGGAAAGCGCGGCCGGCAAGGCATGACAATCTGCTGGCATTCTTGCCGGCCAAAGCGGGCAGCGGTGCATCCACGGTCGCAGTCAACGTGGCCGGCTCTCTGGCTCACCATCTCGAGCAGAACGTGCTGGTCATCGAGGCGGATCTGGCCTCGGGCATAATGTCGGACTTGCTGAAGTTCGAGGCGGAGTATTCGGTGATGGACGCTTTGGAAACCGCGGAGCGGCTGGACAGCACACTGTGGGATCGGATCGTGTCAAAAGCGCAAGGCGTAGACTTCTTGACGACCCCTCGATGGAAAGACAAGTCATTGACTTCTTCCTGGGCCAACTACCACCAATTGCTACAATTTGTCCGCCCGCGTTACGACACCGTGATCGTTGATTTGCCGGAACTCGTGAATGATGCAACCGTCGAGATTGTTCGACGTGCCTCGCACGTATATATTGTTGCCACTCCGGAATTACCCTCCTTGATCCTGGCCCGCCGCAGGCGCAGGGAACTCGAAAACAGGGCCGTACCAGGCGACCATATCGGCGTTCTGGTGAACCGCTTCAGCAAGCGGGAATTGACAATAGGAGAGGTCGAGAAGTTCTTGGGGCAGCCAGTGGCTGGCGTCTTGCCAAATGATTACCAAGCGGTTCGCCGAGCGATCATGGGCGCCCAGCTGATCGAAAGCAATACCCGGCTGGGTAAAGCGTTTACCACCCTTGCTTCTGAGCTGGCCGGCGCGCCTGTTGCCGGCCCCACGGCTGGCTTTCAAATCCCGCTGTTGGGGGCTTTGCTTGCACGAAAGGTTACAGCGCCCTGAAACTGAGAAAAAGTTTCCCATCTTCTGAGGTCAACAATATGTTTCCCGCTGTGTCCAGAGAAGAAACCGGCTTTGCCTATTCGAAGGGCGCTTCGGGTTCCCCTGTCTCCATACCGTAGCGACGCCTCCAGGAATGGGCGGCGCTTCAAGACAACCGATTCTCGCCGCCTATCTAAACGGTGTGCCCAGTTCGCTCGGGACCCGTACTCCAGACTTTGAGCTGCTGGGCCAAATAAACCTAAGTTGGTCGATTGATTGGTGCCCGGGGCGGGACTCGAACCCGCACTCCCGTTGCCGGGAAAAGGATTTTAAGTCCTTTGCGTCTGCCGGTTTCGCCACCCGGGCGATCCAGTTCAGTCTAGTGGTTTCCGCGCGGGGGTGCAAACGCTAGCGGCTCGGCCAATCGCGGAAATAGTAGACCACGCCAGCAGAGACTTGGTGCCGGTGGAAGTCGCGGAGCAGGCCGCGCGGGTAGTTATAGAAAGCGAACTGGTAACGCAAGACGGCCTCGGCTCGTGGACCCCAGCGGCGGGCGATCCCGCCGCCGCCCAAGACCGTAGTGTTTCTGTAAAGCAGTGTGTCGAGGGAGTGGTAGCTCTGCAGGCTTAGCATGGCTTCCGGCCGCCAGGCGCGGGAGTGGGCGGCGCGCAGCGTAAGCGTTCCTTGGCTCTGGCGGGCCAAGCCGCTGAGGCCGCCCCCATCGGAGACCAGGTGCGACAGCTCCAGGCGCAGCTCCGCGCGGCCGATGCTTTGCAGCCAGGCGGCCGCCAGATGGGGCGCCCAGGTGTGCAGGCTTTGGACTTCCGTGCTGCCAGAGGCGCCCAGCAGCCTGGCGACCTCCGGATCAAGCTGCAGGAAGCCCGTTCCTGCGCTGCGGAGGATGCCGGCGCCGGCCAGCAGATCGAGCTCCGAGCTTTTGCTCCGGCGCCAGGAGTGGCCGACCGCGTACACGGTGTAGTCGGCGCCGCCCAGGTTGCGCGAGTGGTCGAAATGGGTAAAGGAGTAGGAGAGCGAGACAGTCTTGTGGCGGCAGTAGCGGCGGGCCAGCTCGGCGCGGGCGCGCCATCCCACAGCGTCAATCAAGGCGTTGAACTGCCGTTGGATGACGAAGCCATCGCCTCCGAAAGAGAACGAAGTGTCCGCCGTGGGCGAGAAAACCAGGTCGGCCAGGGCCGTGTTAGCGATGGTGCGGGCGTGGAAGGCCTCCGGGCCGGCTGCCGCGACGAAGCCCGCGCCTGGATGGTCGGCCGGGCCGGAAAAGTCTCCAAACGAGGAGCTCGCGCCAACATCGCGCAGCATCAGCATCAATCGCGGCGATAAGCGGAACCGCGTATCCAGGTTTACACCGTGCTGCGAACGGTCCAGGCGGCTGCTGGGGGTATAATGACGCAGATCGAACTGGTAATCCAGCCGCAGTTCGGCGCGCCGGCCGGCCCGGCGAGCTTTGAGACCGCCCTCGATTTCCTGAAACGGCCCGCCCAGGCGCTGCAAGTCCCTGGTGGGCAGCCCTTCCTCATAGCCGGACAGGACGCCAATATATGGATAGAACATATCTCCCGCCTGGAAGGGCAGGGATTCCGCGGACAAGCCCCGGCTCAACAAGGCAGGGGCGTTCGCTGATTGCGCCAAACACAAAGGAGCCGCTGCAAGCCACAGCGCCGCACCCATCGCTGCACCCCAGCGCCTGTCATTCATTCCGGGCCTCCTTTAGGGCACCACGATGGTGTCGCCGTGCTCGAGAAGGACGTTCTGCTCCGGCTTCTTGCCCTGAACCACCGCTTTGTAATCAAAGGGGAGCCGCCGCTGAGAGGGTCCCGAACCTTTCAGTACATAGATCCTCTTGGTGTTGGCAAAGTCGCGAAACCCGCCGGCGGCCGAAAGGGCTTGCAGGACCGAGGTGGCCGCCAGCAAGGGGTAGGCGCCGGCCCTCGAAACTTCTCCCATCACGTAGAACTTCTTGCTGTTGACCTGCTCGACGACCACCGTCACATCGGCTTCGGTGAGGTATTTCTTCAGCTCTACGCTCAGCCGGCGGGCCAGCTCGGTGGGAGTCAGGCCGGCTGCCGGCACATCGTTGAGGAGGGGAAGGGAAATACGGCCGTCGGGTCTCACCGGCACGCGGCACGAAACCTCCGGCTCCTTCCACACGTGAACCGCGAGCACGTCTTCCGGCCCGATGAGGTAGGTTTGAGGATTCACGCCGGGTGGCGGAACATCGGAGGCTGCCAGCAGGGCGGTAAAGAAAAGAAAGCGGATCATAGTTGCACCTCGTCCTAATGGATGCCAGCCGTTACCGAACGAACGGGAAACTTTTCTGACCCGAAGGGAAGAAGGGGATGGCAGCCCGAAAATCTTACCAATCGAAGAGCATTTATAGATAATCTAGCACGTTTAGGTTAAAAAATCAGTCAAAAAAGTCTTGCATTCGTTTTCTAGTTGATTTATTACTTAATAGCACAGCTTTTTCACGGGATACCCAACCACAATCTGCGACTGGCGTGTCGCAGGTCACCAGTGGTTCATAGACGGGCGCCGGCTAGCACGCCCGACTTCCTCAACAAGTCATCGTTGACAGTAAGAAGGGACCATGGGCCACCCTTTTCAGAGCCTCGATCTCGTTCCCTCCTCTTCTCTTGCCTACCAATGGAGCGGCGGGATCACTTTGCGGGACGTGGCAGCGGTGCTGTTCCGCCGCAAGAAGATCATTGCGGTTCTCTTTCTGTCTATTTTTGCCGGAGTCAGCTTGGGGGAGATCTGGGTGTGGCCCTACCTGAGCCCTCCCCGCTTCGGCTCCGAACTGAAGTTCATCATTAAAAAGGATCGTTTTGACGCCGTGATAACCCCCGCTGAACGGGCTGTCCCCGGCCTGACCACGACGGTCGAGCCGCAGGAGGTTTATTCGGAGATCGAGCTTCTTAGGAGCGCTGATGTTGTGGAACGCCTGGCCCGGGAGGCGCGGGTGACGCCCGATCCGGTCCTCCTGGGCCATCGGCCGGAGACGGACGTCGCCCGCTCGGTGGGGCGGCTGCAGCGCGGGCTGGTGGTCGAGCCGGTGGTGGTAAGCCGCAACGTGACCAACCTGATTTCCGTTCGCTACTCCTCGCCCGATGCGGCCGAGGTGAGCCGGGTGCTGAACAGGCTCCCCGAGATTTATCTGGAAAAGCATCTTGGCCTAAACCGCCGGCCGGGCGCGCTCGAATATTTCCGCTCCCAGGCCGAGGCTTGCGAGCGGCAGCTAAAGGAGGCCGAGGACCAACTGGCCGAGTTCGAAAAACAGCAGCCAGTCTGGAGCGCCGAGGGCGGCCGGCTGCCGGCTCTCGAAGAGTTGGTGGAAGTGGGGAAGCAGAGGTTCGAAACGGAAGCCGCCATCCGCGAAGCCGAAAGCCGGGCCGCGGAGCTGGCGCGCCAGTGGAAGGCCTTGCCGCTCATGCTTTCTACGAATCGCGCAGCCGTGGACTCGGCCTATCTGGAGCGGCTGAAAGCGCAACTGGTGGACTTGGAGAATCGCCGGGCGCAAGCCACCTTTTATCGGGAAATCGGACACCTGGACCGGCGCATCCGCGAGGTCGGGGAGGCGATTCAACGCGAATTGAAGATGCAGGAAACACGGATCGAGTCGGGCGAGCCGAATCCCGCGCGCTCGGCGGTAGAAGCTGAGCAGCTTCGCAGCCAGGTCTTGTTGGCCGGCTTGAAGGCCCGGCGGGCAAGCCTTCTAGAACAGGAGCGCGCGGCGCGGGAGCAGGCGGCGGCCTTCCGGCGGTTCTCCGCGGAAAGCGCCGCCGGCCGGGCGGAGCTGGTTCGCAATGTCCGGTCAGCGGAGGAAAATTTCTCGCTTTACCGGAAGAAATATGCCGAGGCTCGAGAGGCGGAGGCCCTCAATGAACGGCGCGTGCTGAATGTGGCTTTAGCCGAAGGACCGCGGGCTCCGGCGCCCGTTCCCCGGCGAAACCAGTGGTTCTCCCTGGCCGTGGGGTTTCTGCTGGCCGCTGTTGGCGGAGCGGCAGGCGGCTTCGCCGGCGAGGCCCTGGATCACTCCATCCACACGCCCCGGCAGCTGGAGCATTATTCGTCGCTGGCCGTGCTGGCCAGCATACCGGAATCCAGACAGGGATAGGGATCAAATGTATCGAGAGTATTTTCATTTTCGTTGCGAGCCGTTCGGCGCCACGCCGGATCCCAGGTTCCTTTATTTCAGCCCCGACCACGCCGAGGCCCTGGCGGCGCTGCACTATGGCTTGCTGGAACGACGTGGCCTGCTGGTGCTGATTGGTCGGCCTGGGCTGGGAAAGACGGCCCTGCTTTATCATTTGCTGGAACGATGGAAAGACCGGGCCGAGACGGCCTTCCTTTTTCATCCCCTCGAAACGAAAGAGCAGATGATCGGGGCGGTGCTCGAGGAGCTTGGTTTTGAGCCCACCTCCGGGTATGTCGAGAGCTGCCGGGTGTTGCGCGCCCTGGCGGTGGAATACCGGCGAAAAGGGAAGCGGTTGATCCTGATCTTCGACGAGGCGCAGCAGATACCGGTCGCGCTGCTGGAGGAGATTCGCCTGCTGTCGAACCTGGAGTCGCCGGAGGAAAAGCTGATCGAGATCATCCTGGCCGGGCAACCCGTCCTGGCCGAGCGCTTGGCGGCGCCGGAATGCGAGCAGATCCGGCAGCGGGTGGCCCTCTGGGCGGAGGTCCGGGAACTCCCGGAGGCCGAAGTGCGGCGGTATGTGGAGCACCGTCTGCGGTTGGCGGGCCGACGGCGCGGAAAGTTGTTTACCCGCCGGGCCTGCTCCCTGCTGGCGCAAGCTTCCCAAGGAATCCCGCGAAAGATCAATGCCATTTGTTTTGAAGCCCTGTCGGCGGCCTTTGCGGATGGCAAGAAAACGATCGGGGAACTGGACATTCGACGGGCGGTAGCCATGCTGGACGAGACGGGCGCTGCTTCCACGCCAGCGGCTCGGGAGCAGTGGTGGCTGCTTCGCCGGCTTAGGTGGGCGGCGGCAGGCGCCGTCATGGCGCTGGCAGGCCTGGCGACGCCGCGCCTCCATTTTCAACAACCAAATTCCGCCGTCCGGCAACCGGCGCCGATAATCTGGCCCGCCGGAAGCGTGGCGGCTGCGGCTGCCGACACTGCTTCGTATTCCCATGCCGCACCGCCGGTGCGCGAGCCGGCATCAACCGCCGCCAGGAGCACTTGGGTCCCGCCCCCCGCGATCGAGGCCGAGGCGGACCGAACGGCCGGCCTGCCGCCTCCCGTCCGTTCCGCTAAGGCCTCGGCCGTGGAACGCGTGCTGGTGAAACCTTCCGAAAACCTGCGGCGCATTGCCTTGCGCAAGTACGGCCGCTGGGACCGGGAAGTCTGGCGGCGGATTCGAAAAAGCAATCCCTGGCTGACGGACCCGAATTACCTCCAGGCCGGGGAAGTCCTCGTGCTGCCGGCTTGGAAGGCGCGCTCGGACCCGGAGAGACGCTGAGATGAGCCGTCACCTGGCCATTTTACGGAAGGCAAAGCTGGATGCAGAGATGTTGGGCTCGGTTGCGCCTCTGCGCCATGGCGAGGCGACAGGACGGGGCGGAACGGCCGCGGCCCCGGCTCTGGCCGATCCCGCCCAGAGCCGCGATCAACTGCAACAACTGGTCCACCAGCTTTTCCTGCGCCGCGGCCCGGTAGCGCGCTATGCGCTCGGTCTGGTTTCCGCCACGGCCGGAGAGGGGACCAGTTATGTGGCGTTCTCTCTAACCGCTGAGCTGGCCCGCTCGACGGCCCACCCCGCTCTGCTGCTCGAAGCCAATATGTACCGTCCGTCGCAGGCGGAGCGGCTGGGAGTAGAACCCCATCCGGGCCTGCGGCAGATTCTGCTCGACCCCAAATTGCCAATCGAACAGTGCTTGCGACAGACGGCCATCCAGCACTTGTGGCTCTTACCGGCAGGCCCGGCGGGCAGCAGCTTCGGGGGCGCCCCAGACTGGACCGGCTTCCGAAAGATTTTCCAGGCCCTGCGCGAACGGTTTGCGGCCATCGTAGCCGACCTGCCCCCGATAAACCTCTCGACCGACGCGCAGATCGTGAGCGCGCTGTTTGACGGCGTGGCGCTGGTGGTGCAGGCCGACCTGTGCAGCCGGGAGGTAATCCAGAACTCGGTGGCGCGCCTGCGACGGGCCAACCCGAACGTCATGGGCACCATCCTGAACCGGAGGAAGTTCTTCATTCCGGCGCCGATTTACCGGCGGTTGTGAAAAAAGTATGGGGAAAGCGGCGCTCCTGTGCACCGACTTCGTCGCAGTGTTCTCTTGCAAGGTCTGATGGCCTTCGACACGCTGGCCGTCGTTGCCGCGTTCGCCCTGGGAATGTATGTCTCCTCGGCCGAGGGACGCTGGCCCACCTTCGGCGATTTTCTCTCCGTGCGGATTCGGCTCGGGAACTTCCTGCTTACGCTGGCCTTCCTGGCGGCCTGCCGGGGCATCTTCGAGCAATGCGGGCTGTACCGCTCGCGGCGGCTGGGCCGGCAGCGGGAACTGCGCGGCCAGATCAGCAAGGCGTTTTCGCTGGCCGTTCTGCTGCTCCTCGTCTTGCGGTTGCTGTTTCGCATCGAAGCCTTCGGGCTGGGCTTTCTCGCGACGTTCTGGCTGGCGGGAGTGAGCGTAGTGGCGGCCGGGCGGGTGGGGCTCTACCGGGGCCTGGAAGCGCTGCGGCGGCGGGGGCGCAACGTGCGCCACGTGGTGATCGTGGGGGCTGGGCCGCGCGGGCGGCGGTATGCCGAGGAACTCGAGAGCCGTGCCGAGCTGGGCTACCGGGTGGCGGGCTTTTTGGATGAAGGACCGGCGGGCGCGGCAGCCGGGGCGCGTTTGCGGGGCGGCTTCGAGGACTTGGTCCCGCTGCTCCGCGCCGAGCCGGTGGACGAGGTGGTGGTGGCCCTGCCCCTCAGAACCTACTATTCAGAGATAGCAAAGATCGTGGCGCAGTGCGAGCAGCTCGGGGTGGTGGTGCGGCTGCCCGGCGATCTGTTTGCGGCGCGACTGGCGCAGACCGAGTCGGAGCAATACGAGGAACTGAGCGTGGTGACGCTATTCACCGGCCGCGGCTCGGCCCTCTCGCTGGCGGCGAAGCGGGCCGCCGATGTGGCGCTGGCGGCGGCGGCGATCGTGCTGCTGGCGCCGCTGCTGGCCCTGATCGCCATTGCCATCCGCCTCGACTCGCCCGGGCCCGTCATGTTTCGCCAGCTCCGCGCGGGCCGCAACGGTCGTCGCTTCCGTATGCGGAAGTTCCGCACCATGGGGGCAGGTGCGGAGACGAGGCAGGCGGAGCTGGAGCAC
>JACQDG010000092.1 GCA_016201185.1 Acidobacteriota bacterium
GAATTATTCCTACCTGGTCCGCAAGTTGTGGGAGCCCCAACCGGCCGGAGCCCTCGGCCGCTCGCACATGGTCTACACCAACGTGCGCTACAACCTGCCGTGATCCGTGCCCTGCGATCTGTTATCCCTAAGGATTTTTTTTGCGACCGCCTCTTGACCCCGTACTCAGGTACGGGGTGTAAGCTGGGTTTGAGGACAACCCGAGTGGAGCAACTCACTATCGGCGCCCTGGCCCGGCAAGGCGGGGTGAACCTCGAGACGGTCCGCTACTACGAGCGTCAGGGGCTACTGCCCCGTCCTCCACGTACCCCGTCCGGCTACCGAGTCTTCCCCCAGGAGGCCGTGCGCCGCATCCACTTCATCAAGCGCGCCCAACAACTCGGCTTCTCGCTCAAGGAAATCAAGGAGCTGCTCGGACTGCGTGTCAATCCCCGCTCCACCTGCGCCGACGTCCGAAAGCGCGCCGAAGGCAAGATTGCCGGCATCGACGAGAAGCTGCGGAGTCTGACCGCCATGAAGAAGGCACTGGAGAAGCTCGTCGTCGCCTGCTTCGGCCGGGGCCCGGCGGGCGAATGCCCCATCTTGGAAGCCCTCGATCCAAAGGAGTTGCAATGACTACCGTCAAGCTGGTCTACGACAAAGATTGCCCGAACGCCTCCCAGTCGCGGGCCAACCTGGCCCGCGCCCTTGCCGCATCGAGCCTGGAGCCACGCTGGATCGAGTGGGAACGGTCCGCGCCGGGCGCGCCGGGTCATGTCCGAGGCTTTCCTTCCCCCACGGTGCTGGTTAACGGACGGGACGTGGCGGGATTTCAACCGGCCGGCGGGCTGGCCTCCTGCCGCATATACAGGTCCGCTGACGGCCGCCTGACCGGCGTGCCTCCGGTCGAGATCATCGCGAGAGCGCTGGTCCAAGCCCGGCCCGCCTGGAAGCAAAGCCTGCTCGTGCTGGCCGGAGCTGCTTTCGGCTCGCTTCCCCAGCTCGCCTGCCCGGCCTGCTGGCCCGCTTATGCCGGCTTGCTTTCTTCCCTCGGCCTGGGATTCTTGTTGTCTAATCAGTACCTCCTCCCCCTGACCATCGCTTTTCTGGCCCTGGCGATTGGCGCGCTGGGCTTGCGTGCCTGGAAGTCCCGCCGCTACGGCACGCTGCTGCTGGGCCTGGCGGGTTCGGCGCTCCTGGTTGCCGGCAAGTTTGTCTTGGGTTCGAACACGGCCATGTACGGCGGCGTCAGCTTGCTGGTGGCGGCTTCGCTTTGGAACGCCCGGCCGCAGCCGGCAGCCGCACACTCTAATTGCCCTGTTTGCGAGGTGAAAACGTCATGAGCGCAAAACGGAAAATCGAGATCTTCAGCGCCGGCTGCCCGGTCTGCGAGGAGACGATTGCGCTGGTCAACCGCATCGCCTGCCCCGCTTGCGAGGTGGAGATTCTGGACATGCGACGGCCGGAGGCAGCTTCGAAAGCCAAACGCTACGACATTCGGAGCATTCCAGCCGTGGTGGTGGATGGGAAACTGGCCGGCTGCTGCGCGGACCGGGGCGTTGAGGAAACCCCCCTCCGGGCCGCCAGCGTGGGCGTGCCATTGCCCTGAGCCGGGTTCCGCCCCTGCGCTACAGCGTCATCACGTAGGCGACGACGTCGTTCTTTTCCTCGTCAGTGAGGAGGTCCTTGTAAGCCGGCATGCCGCCGCCGCCCGTGTTCACCACCTCCAGAATCGTCTCGCGAGTGGCGTCCTTGCCGCTCGGCAGCTTGCCGTCCTTTACGCCCTTCAGCCCGGGCCCGATCTTCTTCTCGTTGTTGTCCGGGTTATGGCACACCATGCACTTCGCTTCGAACAGGTCCGTGCCCTTGGCCACGTCGCCCTCCGGCGCCTTCGCTTCGGTCTTCTTGCTGCTTTTGGGCTTCTTCTCCTTCTCCGCCAGGGAAACGGAAGCCGCCAGGCTCAGAGTCAGCGCCAGCGCAATAATCTTGAATGCCTTCATGCGAGTCAATTCCTCCTGGGTGAATTTTCATCTTACCCTAGATGAGGCGGGCGTCCCCGCCTGCCATGTTAAATGAAACCGGCCATCGCCCTGTTCGCCCGGGCCCCTGTCCCCGGCCGCGTCAAGACGCGCCTCGCCAGCCGCTTCTCCGCCACTTGGGCCGCCGCATGCTGCGCTGCTTTGAGGAAATGCAGGCCGCCGGCCACGCGCCCCTGCTCATCCTGGGCAGCGACAGCCCGGCTCTGTCCTTGGCTTCCCTCGTCCTCTGGACCGAGTTGCTCGCCCGCTCGCCCGCCCTGCTCGGTCCGGCCGAGGACGGCGGCTATTACGCCATCGGCTGTCGCGCCCCCCACCCGCTCATGTTTCGGGGCGTCGAGTGGTCCTCACCCCACACCCGCGCCCAAACGGAAGCCACCCTCATCCGCTGCGGCCTTTCGCCGGCCTATCTGCCTATGTCTTATGACGTGGATACCCCGGAGGATCTCGCCCGCCTGGCCTCGGAGACGACTCTGCCGCCCAACACCGCCGAATGGCTCCGCCGCCATTACAAGGAGTGAAGCATGCATCAACACATCTGCGTCACCTGCGGCGTGCAGTTCGCCCCCTCCGACGCGCCTCCCGCGCATTGCCCGGTCTGCGAGGACGACCGCCAGTACGTAAACTGGGATGGCCAGCAATGGACCACGCTCGAAGACCTGCGCGCCACTTACCACAACGTCTTCCGCCTCGAAGAGCCATTCCTCACCGGCATTGGCGCCGAGCCCGCCTTTGCCATCGGGCAGCGGGCGCTGCTTGTCCAGGCGCCCGGAGGCAACATCCTTTGGGATTGCATTTCCCTAATCGACGGCGCCACTCGGGAGCAGGTTCAGGCCCTGGGCGGAATTGCGGGCATCGCCATCTCGCACCCGCATTTTTACTCTTCGATGGTCGAGTGGAGCCGGGCATTCGGCGGCGCGCCAATCTATCTTCACGCCGCCGATCGGCAATGGGTGATGCGGCCCGACCCGGCTATCGTTTTCTGGGAAGGGGAGACCCGCGCGCTGGCCGACAACCTGACGCTCATCCGCTGCGGCGGCCATTTCCCGGGCGGCACGGTGCTCCACTGGGCGGCCGGCGCCGAGGGCCGCGGTGCGCTGCTCTCCGGCGACATCCTCCAGGTCGCTCAGGACCGCCGCTATGTCAGCTTCATGTATAGTTACCCCAATTACATCCCCCTGCCGGCTGCCGCCGTGCGCCGTGTCGTCGCGGCTGTCGAGCCCTTCCCCTTCGACCGCATCTACGGCGCCTGGTTCCGCCGCGTCGTTTTCCGTGACGCCAAGGCCGCCGCGGCCCGCTCGGCCGCCCGCTATTTGCGCTCCATCGGCGCAGACCCGACGCTATAATAAAATTGTGAGGATTCTGCTGTTCAGCGGGAAGGGCGGCGTGGGTAAGACAAGCATCGCCTCTGCCACCGGCCTGGAGCTAGCCCGCCGCGGCCACCGCACCCTGGTGCTGAGCGTCGATCCGGCCCACAGCCTGGCCGACGCCTTCGACCTCGACCAGAGCCTGTTCTCCGCCTCCACCGGCCTGCCTTTCCAGATCAACAAGCGCCTCTTTATTCAGGAGGTCAGCATCCAGCAGGAAATCAAGCGCTACTGGAACGAGATCTGGTCCTACATCGTTTCCGTTCTGCAATCCACGGGCATCCGCGACGTGGAGGCCGAGGAGCTGGCCATCTTCCCGGGCATGGAGGAGGTCAGCTCGTTAATGTACGTCAACGAGTACCGCCGCAACAAGGAATACGACATGGTGGTGGTCGATTGCGCCCCCACGGCCGAGTCGCTGCGGTTCGTCAGCATGCCCACCACGCTCGAGTGGTACATGAAGCACATCTTTCATCTCGAACGCACCGTGCTGAAGGCCGTGCGTCCCGTGGCCAACCGCGTGTCGCCAGTGAAGCTGCCCTCCGACAGGTACTTCTTGAACATCCAGAAACTGTTCGAGCGGCTGCAGGGGGG
>JACQDG010000093.1 GCA_016201185.1 Acidobacteriota bacterium
GTCTACAGTTGGCCCCAGGCCCGGGAGAAGGCCGCAGCCGCCGACCGCATCATCCGCCGGCGCCTGGCTCTAATCGGCCTGCGGTTCGAGGAGATTCACACGGAGTTTTTGGGCCTCAACGCCTGCCACGGCCCCATCGCCGCGCCCTGCCCCGACCCGCCCGAGGTGCAGCTCCGCATCGGCGTCCGCGATCCGGACCACGATGCCGTCGAGCGCTTCACTCGTGAAATTGCCCCGCTGGTGCTCAACGGTCCGCCCACCGCCACCGGCTTCGGCGAAGGCAAGCCCCCTGTCCGCGAGGTCGTAGCCTATTGGTCGGCCCTCATCCCGCGCGAGGAGATTTCGACCAGCGTCGAGGTCTACAGTGTCTAGGCGCACTCCACCGTCTTGACATCCACACTCTTAGTGTGTACGTTGGGAATACCAACCTTCGACCATTGCACTCCTATGAGCAAACGAATCAATGTGGTGCTGTCCGATACAACGTTGGCCGTGCTCCATCGGGTGGCTCCCCCCGGCAGGCGGAGCAGTTTCATTTCAGAGGCGGTAATCCATTACGTCACGACCCGCGGCAAGAAGAATCTTCGGGAGCGTCTGAAGCAGGAAGCTCTGGCCAATGCCTCCCGTGACCTGGAGATGGCCCAGGAGTGGTTTCCCCTTGAGGAAGAAGCATGGCAGCACGCCGCGGGCGAAGATCAGCCTGGGACTTGTGGAGTTGTAGCCGCTCGAAAAGTCTTTGAGAGAAACAGAAGCGCCGCCAGTTTCAGAACCCGCTCGGCCGGATCCAGAAGCTTTCCTGCCAGCTCTGTCCTGGTGGTATAGTCTGGAGCTCCTTGTAGATCCCGCGGTGGGCCAGGTTGAAGGCATTGGTAATGCCTGTCATGGGCTCGAAGCAGATGAAATCGCCTTTCTTGCCGATGGGCGCGTAGACCACCGCCACGGGATATTTGGGGCCGTAAATCACCTCAACCTTCTGCTGCTTCCCCTTTACCCAGAACGTGGCCCGGCCGGCGGCGTCGCGCGCCAGCTCGCCGAAAACGTTGTCGAGCATCCGGCCCCGCAGCGGCACGTTCCCAGGGTCCGGCGCCAGCTCGCGGATCGGCCGGGTCTGGCCAGTAGGTATCAACTCACCGGTGAGCAGCCATTCGGCCCCGGCGGCCAGCCCCACTGTCCAGCTATCCCGAGGGGCGTCCGAGACCTGGAAGTAAGGGTGATAGCCGAGCGACAGGGGCATCGTCTCGGCGCCCAGGTTTTCCACCCGCGTTATCACTTCCAGCGCGCCCTCGCGGAGCTGGTAGGTCATCTCGACAGCGTGCGCAAACGGGAACTGCGCCATTAAATCCGGCCGGCGGCTGAAATCCAGGCGGCTTGTGACCCGGGCGCCGTCGGAGTTGGCCCCAAGAGCAACCACCTTCCAGTCCGAGGTATACAACAGCAGTCCGTGGATGGGATGGCGGTTTTCATCCAAGCCGACGTTGCCCAGCCCCAGGTTCAGCAGATATTTCTTGCCGTTGGCGTAAAAGCCGTTCTCATCCAGCCGGTTGGCCCACGGGGCCAGCAGCGGGTTGCCGCACAGCACCGGCTTCTTGCGGAACTCGCCCACCGAGGAGAACGGAAACCAGAAGACATTCTTCCCGTTCACCTTCATCTCGAAAGCGATGTTTCCGATCGAGGGAGCGATGGAGACCGTCACGCGGCGCGGCGTGTCCTCCAGTTCGATCACACGCAGCGGCCGGGCTTGTGGGCGCGGATGTGGCATATCTCGCACCAGTAGGTGACCTCGTAGCGTTTGCCGTCCCGGATCGTGAAGAGGCTGGCCGCCTCGAACTGGCCGGGCCCGGCGAAGCGGCCTCCCATTTCCATCTCCCGCCCGTTCAACCGCGGGTCGGCCATTTGCGCCTTGGTAAACTCGTCGCCGGAAACCGTGTAAGTCTTTTGATCGGCGGCCTGGATCACCGGGGGCCGGCCGGGCTCCTGCTTCAGTCGCCCGCGGAGCACGTCGTCCCCGGCCTGAAGAGCGCCGGCTACCACCACCACCATCCCCAGTAAACGAAGCACCCTCATCTCTTTCTTCTATCTTACCGCACGGCTTCCGCCCTCCGCAGCCCGGCGCGTTAAAATCGACAGGGTGACCCTTACCAAGGCCGTCATTCTAGCCGCCGGCCGCGGCGTCCGCATGGAGGCGCTGACCACCGAGCGCCCCAAACCTATGCTCGAAATCCAGGGCAAACCCATCCTGGCCCACCAGGTCGCGCACCTGCGCGAGGCGGGCTTCACGGACATCCTCATCGTCACCGGCTATCGCGCCGAGCAGGTCGAGGGGTACTTCTCCGGCGAAAGCGGCATCGTTTTCCGCCGCCAGGAAGTTCGCGACGGCACCGCCCACGCCGCTCTGCTGGCCCGGGATTTCGTTGGCCAGGAAAGCTTTCTCTTGACCTACGGCGATATCCTGGCCTCGGGCCAAACCTACCGCGAAATGGCCGCACGGATGGAAAACGCTGAAGCTGTGCTCGCGGTGAAGCACGTAGACGACCCCTACCAGGGCGCCGCCGTCTACGTCGATGGCGACCGCATGACGCAGATCATAGAAAAGCCGCCCCGGGGCGCCTCGACCACCCCCTGGAACAGCGCCGGCATCTACTGTTTCCGCTCCTCGATCTTCGAGCACCTGGCCCGCGTGCCGCTCTCCCCGCGCGGCGAATACGAGCTCACCGACGCTATCGTCCTGCTGCTTGCTTCGGGCGCGCCGGTCCGCTACTATGCCATCCCCGGCTGGTGGCGTGACATTGGCCGGCCCGAGGACCTGGCCGAAGCCCATCGGCGCCTGGAAGAGAGCTCGTGAGCGGAATACCAACTCTGCGGCGAGGCATGGCGGAGAAGGCCGGGCTCTCGCCGGAAAAGCTGGGGGCCGCCATCCAATTGGTCGAGCGGGAAGCATCCAGCGGCGCCGTGGGCGCAGTCGCCTTCCTGGTCGCGCGCGACAGCTATGTGGCCGTCGAGCGTGGCTACGGCCGGCTTTTCCCTGGTCCCGGCTCCCCGCCCTGTCGCCCCGACAGCGTCTTCCTGGTCGCCTCCATCACCAAGCCCATGACGACGATGGCCGTAATGAAGCTGGTCGAGCGGGGCCGCATCGGTCTGGATGACCCGGTCTCACGGTACCTGCCTGAATTCTCCGGCCAGGGACGTGAGCGGATCACGGTGCGCCACCTGCTTACACACACCACCGGCTTGCCCGACATGCTGCCGGAAAATATCGAGCTGCGGAAACGGCAGGCTCCGCTGCGGGAGTTTGTGGCAGGCACGCTCCGCGCCCCGCTGCTCTTCCCTCCGGGCACGCGGGTCTCTTACCAGAGCATGGGAATCCTGCTCGCCGCGGAGATCGTCGAGCACCTTGCAGGCGAGCGCCTCAATAGCTTTCTGGAACGCGAAGTTTTCACTCCCCTGGGAATGCGGTCGAGTTCCCTCGGCCTGCGGGGCCGCCAGATCGAGGAAACCGTCCAGTGCGGCCTGCCCTCCTCCAGTGACCTGACCATGACTGCAGCCGACAAGTCCTGGAACTGGAACAGCCCCTACTGGCGCAACCTGGGCGCGCCGTGGGGAGGAATGCACTCGACCGCCGGCGACATCGCCCTGGCTCTCCAAGCGATGCTCGAAGGCGGCCGGCCGGTGCTCCAGCCGGATACCGCTCGCGCTATGATCACCGACCAGAACGCGGGACTCGACAAGCCCTGGGGCCTGGGCTGGCAGCTAGGAACTGGGGCTTTCTTTCCAAGTTCGCCCGCCGCCCTGTTCGGCCACAGCGGATCAACCGGAACCATGTGCTGGGCCGACCCGGCGCGCAAGCTGATCTTCGTACTGCTCACCAACAGGCCGCTCGCGAACGACCCATCCAACCTCCACGCCCGGGTCTCAGCCCTGGTTTCCGAAGCAGCCTCTTCCTGACCGGACTTTCGTACTCTCCCTCCCACCCTGGCTGGCAGCCCTCGTACCAGTCGAAAAATGTAACTACCCTCTCATTTCACGAATTCTCGTGCCGCCGCACAATCAACAGGCGTGGCGGAAGAAAAACCCCAGGCGGTTTTGCTTGACGGAGCCCGGCAAATGGCAGCCGCCGTCGGCGTGTTGCTGGCGTTGTTCTGCGCTTTCTTCTGGCTGGGGTTTTTCGTAGGAAAAGGCTCAGCGACCAAGGCTGCCGGCGGCGCAACGCCGATCCCCGCCGCTCTTGAAGGCGAGCGCATCGAGTGGCGGGTCGCCGCTCGATAATCCTCTAAATCAATCGGCACACCCAGCGGCTGGCGGCGTCGCAATACCAGAACATGCCCCGGCCGTACGTCATCCCGTGCGGCTCCGGGTCCTCCGGCCGGAGCTGGATCTTGGCCACCGGCCGTCCGTCTTCCGGGTCCAGCTTGTAGATGGCGCGGTCGTTCGATTCCACGCACCACAGGTAGCCATCCACCCAGGCCAGTCCGTGCGGCCGCACGCCCGGTGACGGAATGCTGCGCAGCACCTTCCCCGTCTCCGGCTCGATCAGGTAGATTTTCACCGCCGGCGGCGCCGCGATCCAATACTTGCCCTCCACCCACTCGAGGCCATGCGCCCCGGAAGGCCGGGTTGGCTTCCCCCAGCGGACCAGCCCCACGCCGGGCGTGTCGAAGGAGGCCAGCGTGCGGCCGGTGGCGGGATCCACCTTGAGCGTCTTCAATCCGTAGGTCGAGGCAATCCATAGCGCGCCGCCGCCGTAGGTGATTCCGCTGCCGTGCAGCGATTCGGTCTGGATCTCCGCCAGCACCGTGCCATCCTCGTATCTCACCTTGTGGGCCTTGTTCTGGTCCTCCTGGTCCAGGATCCACAGTCCGTCCCCCACCGCCTGGAGCCCGTTCGGCATCTTCCCCGGCGCCAGGTAGGCCTTCTCCAGCCGCTTAGATACGAGCGGCAGCCTGTCCTTATCAATCTCCGCCGCTCCCGCCGCCCAGCCTGCGCGCGCCACAAGTCCCGCCCCGGCCAGCGCCGTGAGAAAACCCCGCCGCGAAGATTCGTTCGATCTTTCCATACCGCCCTCCTTGCCCGGCTCTATTGTTTCACGAACTTCTGCGCCCGCCAGTTCAGAATTTCCGCCGTGTAAATGTCCCCGCCCTTGCTGACGGCGATGGCGTGCACGAAGTCGAACTGGCCCGGCAGCTTCCCCGGCCCTCCCAGCGTCCCCAGGACCTGCCCTTCCAGGTTCAGCAGCAGTACACGGTTGTGGTAGCCGTCGGCCAGGAACAGCCGCTGGTCCGGAGTGATCTCCAGGGCCCAGGGCGAGCCGACATGCGTCCACTGCGCCAGAAACTTGCCGTTGGCGTCGAAGACCTGCAGGCGGCGGTTCTCGCGGTCTCCCACGTAAACCCGCCCGCGCACGTCCACCGCGACCGCGTGCGGCAGATTGAATTCGCCCTCGCCGCTCCCCTTCTTGCCCCACTCGAGCAGATAATTGCCCTCCCGCGAAAACTTCACCACCCGCGAGTTGCCGTAGCCGTCGGACACGTAGAACTCACCGGACGGCGTGAAGGCGATGTCGGTCGGCTGGTTGAAGTGGGTGTGATCGGCCCCCGACTGCCCCTTGCGCCCCAGCACCATCAGGACGCGCCCTTGCGGATTCATCTTCAGAACCACGTGAGCGCCCACGTCGATGGCCCAGATGTTGTCGTCGCGGTCGATGCGCAGCCCGTGGGTCCGCGTGAACATCCCTTCCGACAGGGACCGCACGAACTTCCCCTCGCTGTCAAACTCCACGAGCGAATGCGGGCCGCGATTGAACACGTAGACGTGCTCCCGCGAATCCAGGGCCACGCCGGAAGTTTCGCCGAAGTTCCAGCCCGGGGGCAGTTGCGGCCAATCAGGGACCGCCTTGTAGCCCAGGCTCGGGGGATTCCCCGGCTGTGCGGCCGCCAGGCCCAGAACGCCAGCCAACAGCAAAATCTTCTTCCACGGTGAACGCACAGCTCCACGCCTCCCC
>JACQDG010000096.1 GCA_016201185.1 Acidobacteriota bacterium
TACCGGCAACTGGCGGAGGCCACCTCCCTGCCGCTCACCATCAGCGAGCGCCTGGCGGGCCGCATGCAGTTCCTGCAACTGCTCGAATCCCGCGCGGCAAGGTACATCATGCTCGACGTGTGCTGGTGCGGAGGGCTCAGCGAGGCGCGGAAGATCGCCACCATGGCCGAGAGCTACCTGTTGCCGATCGCGCCCCACACCGCCGGCGGGCCGCTGCTGTTCTACGCCTCGACCCACCTTTCCACCGCCGCCACCAACTTGTGGATCCAGGAAAGCTGCCAGCGGTTCTACGAATCGGACTGGCCCAAGATGCTGGAGAACCCTATCGTGCCCAAGAACGGCAGTGTTACAGCGCCTGAGCTGCCCGGCTTCGGCATGGAGATCAAACCGGAGGTCTGGAAACACCCCGCCGCGGTGACGCAAACGACGGCACTGTAACCCGTCAGGACGGATGCCGCGTGCAGCCGCCCTACGCCGTCCAGCGGATCCCTTCCACCGAATCGCCGTCGTTGCGCGGGCCCACCAGCAGCGCGCTCAGCAGCGGCTCGCCCGCGCGGGCCCGGACGTGGAACATCAGCCGGTTCTCGCCGGGCTCGAGCTCGACCATCTTCTGGAACTGGCCGATGCGGTACTTGGTCCGGTTCTCCTCGCGCATCACCCGGACCCCATTCAGTTCGGCGGTAAAGAGGCCGTGCGCGCCAACCCACAAAATGGCCTTGCGGTGTCCGCCGGTCTGCACGCGGACGGCGGCGTTGTAAGGCGCATCCGGACCCGCCGCGCCCTGCCACCTCGTGAAGTGCAGCGTATCGGTCGGAGAAGTATAGCGCGACCAGCTTGCCAGGTCCGCGTTCGGATCGGCGCTGATCAGCCATTCCCGGTTGCACCGCCCGTACCAGTTTTTGGGCTTGGCCCAGGTCCGGCGGTAGTGGTCCGGCTCTTCGCCGAGCACGTCGATCTGCTGGAAGTCCATCCTCCCCAGGTCACGAGCTGCCGCCAGGTGCAGGAACTCCATGTCCCACGGGTTGAAGCCCATCAGGTAGGAGACCACGGCGTCGGTGGCCACCGTGTCCTCTCCCGCCAGCACCAGGTTGCTCCGCAGCGTCTGGTCGGACCGGTTGTTGTTGTGCTCGATGTACTGCAAACCCCGGATGCCGTCCACCACGTTGTAATCGGGCGGGTGGAAGGCCGCCAGGTCCACTATATGCGGCCCTCTACGGTGTGCTCCTTGTGCAGGTTTTCGTTGTAGAAAATCCCGGGATTCGCATAAGCCACGCGCGGCGCGGTCCCCACGTAGCTCTTGAAGCAGGCCGTGATGCCGCAGTCCTCGTGGATCTTCATCACGGGCACGGCGATCAGGAAGTCGCAATTCGTGATGGTGTTGGTGACGAAGTAATCCGGCCGCGTGCTGAAGGCGCCCACGCCGCGCGGCGTGCGCGGCGCCTCGATGCGCTGGAAGGCCCCGGAGGCGTCTCGTACCGCGTCATAACTCAGGTCGATGTAGTCGAACTTCTTGCCCGGAAATTCGGAGCTGAACTCCTTCAGCAGGCCCGCGAGCGCGCCGCCCGTGCCGGGGAATTCCTCCGCGCTCCACTCGTAGGTCAGCGCGTCGACGCGAACGCCGTCCTGCTTCACCACGTTGTCCTTTGCCGGATCTCGGACGCTGCGGTAACTGCCGCCCTCGGCAATCGTGATCCGCCCGGCGCGCGACTTGCGGGCCACGTATTCCAGCACCGCACGGGTCACGCGCAGATCAGTGATGTCGCCGCTGCGATAGCCCTGCTGCGGCTTCAGGAAAACAATGTTGGGCTTGATCACCACCCAGCTTCCCGAACGGATCTTGGCTTCCAGGCTTCCGGCCTGTGGACGCCCGTACTCGATGGCCTGCCACACCATGTCGCGGACGCGCGTGTAGTCGAGAGGGTCTTCGAGGGACGCTGGCCGCGGCAAGCGGCTGTGGGTGGAAGGTACCAGCCCCACCCGAGACTTGTCCGGCTCGATGACCGGTCCCAAGCCCCGCAAAGAGGCCACTGCCGCGGCCTGGGTAGATGCAAGAATGAATTCACGACGATTGCAATGTACCATGGTTCTATTTTATACTAATGATAATAAACTCTTATAGTTAATTAGCGTCTTATTTTTCTTATAGATAGGAGCGAAATGCGACGGCGGCAATTCCTTGAGCTGGGGGCGCTGGCCCTGGCAAGGGCCTCAGGGCAGCAAAAGGCTCCCTCGGACACGGTCACTGCCTCGGCCAGCCAGCAGAGGACGCCCCGCGTAGGCATCGTTCTCTCGAGCTTCCGCCGCTCCACGGACCATGACGGGACACCCCTAGAAGGCCTGGCCGACCCGCAGCCCGTCGCAGCAGTCCTCAGCACAGACCAGATGGACGCCATGGTCCGCAAAGCTATCGAGCTGGGAACCAGCGCCCAAGGCGGGCTGGCCGCCATTGTGGGTCCGGAGGACTGGGTGGTGATCAAGCCCAACATCGTCGCTTGCCATGGGCTGGGCCCTGACGATCACGATGGCGGCGCTCATCACCGCTACATTCCTGGCACGGTGACCGATCTGCGCGTGGTCCGCAGCCTCATCTCTTTCCTCGTCGAGCACAAGCGCGGCCTGCGCATTACCATCGCTGAAGGTTCGGGCGAGTGGCTGCCCGCCGAGCGGTCGAAGTCGCCGATTGACGGCTGGAGCACCAACTGGGGCGGCGCTTTCGGCGGCCTCAGCTACAAAAGCATGATCGATGACTTTTCCCGCCGTTATCCCGGCGTCCAGTTCGAGCTGCTCGACCTGAATTTTGCCGCGACGACGGAAATGCCGGTTCCGGGCGCCGCCCTTGCAAAGCAAAACGCCGCTGGCGTCTACCATGTACCCAAGGCTATCCTGCAATGCGACCGGGTGATCAGCGTGGCTCCGCTCAAGACCCATACCCTCACCGGCGTTTCGCTGTCGCTCAAGAATTACTTCGGCATCGGCCCCGGCGAGAAGTACGGCTTCCCCAAATCGGGCCTGCACAAGCTAGACTCGCCGGACGACGTGCTGGTCGACCTGTTTAGCTACCACCCCGCCGACTATGCGATCCTTGGCGGCAGTTGGGGCGTCGAGGGGGACGGCCCGTTCTTTCCGGGCGCCCGGAGCGTCCACCACAACGTCGTCATCGCCGGGGCCGACGCCGTCGCCGTGGACGCTGTCGGGGCGGGGGTGATGGGCTTTCGTCCTTCCGAGATCCGGCACCTGCATCTCGCCGAGAGCAAGGGCTTCGGCATCCCGGACCTAGACCTGATCTGGACCCGCGGCAACTCCATCGAGGAGGCACGCCGGCTGTTCCGCAAGCCCCGGCGCGGCGAGATAGAATAGGCGGCGCTATGAAATCCCGCTCTGCCTTCTCCGCTCTTGCGTTTCTGCTGGCGCCCCTCGCCGCCCTCTACGCGCAGACCGCCCAGCCCCACGTTGTCTTTGTCACCGGTGATGACGAATACCGTTCCGAGTTTTCCATGCCCATGATCGCCCGCATTCTCGAGGCCCGGTACCACCTGCGGACCTCCGTCGTCTACGCCCGGCCCGCTCCGCAATCCAACACGAACCTGGAGGGGCTGGAGGCTCTGAAGAGCGCCGACCTGGCCGTCTTCTTCCTGCGCTGGCGCGCGCTGCCCGAAAACCAGCTCCGGCTCATCCTGGATTACACCGAATCCGGCAAGCCGCTCGTCGGCCTGCGCACCACCACCCACGCGTTTCTCTATCCCAAGGGCAGCCGCTACGAGTATTTGAACGACGGCTTCGGCATCGATCACTTCGGCCAGAAATGGATCCGGCATCACGGCCACACCTCCACCACCGACGTTTCGGTGGCGCCGGAACAGGCCGCTCATCCCATCCTGCGCGGGGTCGAGCGGTCGTTTCACGTTCCTTCGTGGCTGTATGTCGTCGAGCCTCTCCACGGCGACTGCGTGCCGCTGCTCGTGGGGCGGGCCGTGAACCCGGAAGGGAAAGACTACGGACCTCAGCCGGTAGCCTGGACCAAGACCTACAAGGGCGCGCGAGTCTTTTTCACCACTCTCGGCCACCCGGACGATTTCCGCGTGCTGCCGGTCCGCCGGCTGCTCGTCAACGGCATCCTGTGGGCCTTGGGACGAGACATTCCGACAAATGGAGCAGAGGCCGAGCCGGTAGCAGCTTACGATCCGCCGCCCTCGGGCGTCCCGGAACAGAAGAAGTAGCCGGTCCGGCGGCCTCGGGCCTACTTTAAATACTTATCCAGCTCCGGGTTCAGCAGCCGCTCGACCTCGGGCTTGTCCAGGTCGGCGGCGGTCAGCACGCGGGCCGGCGAGTCGATCTTCTTCGCCGGCGTCTCCCCCTTCAGCTTGGCCACCACGGTCTTCACCGCTGTGTATCCGATGTTGAATGGGTCCTGCACCACCAGCGAATCGAACACGCCAGCCTTCAGGTCGTCCACCAAGGTGGGGCTCGAATCGAAGCCCACCAGCTTGATCTTCCCGGCTAGTTGCCGCGACTTCAGCGCCTGGGCGGCGCCCACCGAGCTGGGTTCGTTGGAGGCGAATATACCGTTGATCTCGGGGTGCGCGGTCAGGATGTCCTCGGCCACCGACATCGCTTTCGCGCGGTCCGACATGCCGAACTGCCGCTCCACAATCCGCACGCCGGGAAATTCCCGCGCCAGTGCTTCCGCAAACCCCTTCTCCCGCTCCAGCGTGGAGGCGCTGCCGGGCATGTTCATCATCATCGCGACATTGCCCTGGCCGCCGAGGATCTGGCCGATGCGCCGGGCGGCCATCTGCCCCGCCCCGTAATTATTCGTGGCCACGAACGACACGTAGTTTTCCGTGTTGATGCCGGAATCGAAGATCGTGACCGGAATGTTTTCCCGCGCCGCCCGCTCCACCACGCTTACCAGCGCCACCTGGTCGGTCGGCGCGAGCACCAGGCCGTCCACCCGCGCGTTGATCATGGAATCCACGATCTGCACCTGGCGGCTGTACTCGTTTTCCATGGCCGGGCCATTCCAGCGGATCTCGACCCCCAGCTCCCGCGCCGCCGCCGCCGCTCCCGCGTGCACCGACTGCCAGAAAATATGCGCCTGGCCCTTGGGCACCACGCCGATCACCAGCTTGCCCTTCTTGGCGCAGCCGCTGAGCAACGCCGCGGCCAGGGCCAGCACCACGCCGAATTTTTTCATAAGGATCGGTTATAGCATGCCGTCTGGCTGGCGGCAGACTAGCGCCGCAGCATCTCGGCCGTCTTCTTCATGGCAGCAAACAGCTCAGGGGTCAAATCAAAGCCCAGGACCCGCGCCATGATCTGGCTCCAGCCGTGCAGAAAATATTCCCACCCGTCGATGGTTCGGATCTGCTGCGCCCGTGCATAATCTAAGAACAGCAGCTCGCCGCGATAGTTGAAATCCCAGGCCGTCGTGTCCACGGGGAATCGGGCCGCCGCAGTGATCGGGGAGCCGGGACGGTCCTTGCCCACCCCCGTCGCATTGACGATCAGCGATCCGGGCGGCAGCTCCCCGATCATCCGGTCGTGCGCCTCGGGGCCGGAAACAAGCTCGCAGTGCGCCGGGGTCCGGCCGCGCACCTGCGCCAGGCGCTCGGCCGAAATATCGGTCAGGATCACCTGGGCCGGTTGGTGCTCGCGATACAAATGGCAGGCGAAAGCCAGGCCGCCGCCCCCAGCCCCCATGACAAGCGCGTGACCGCAGAACTTCGTTTCGCCCAGGATCGCCCGCAGGGCCAGTCCGGCGGTCAGCGTGTCGATCGCTTGGCCGGTCAGCCGCTCGCCCCGCCGCACGATGCAGCTCACCTCACCCAGCAGCTCCGCGTCAGCGTCGAAGTCCGTAAACAAGTCCCGGGCGTATTCGAAGATCGGAACCTTGTGCGTCGTCACCAGCGCACCCATCGCTTCCGGATCGTCGCGGACCCGGGCGACAGCAGCGCGGTAGCCTGCCGGCGGGCCGCCCAGCGGCAAATCGGCCCCTACCAGCTCGGCGTCTTCCACTCCGGCCAGCCGCGCCCACCGCGGGAAGATCCGGTGGATCGACGATTCGCCGGTCGTCACGCCGATGAAATACATTCTCCGCATTGCTTCAGTTCTCGCGTTCCACGATACAGCCTATAGATAGAACAGGCTGAGCCGCGGCAGACCGGCCGCTTCCATCACCTTCCGGTCCAGATACTGTTTTTCGAGCATCGCCAGTTGTTCGGCGGTCATCTTGCGCCGGTACGGCGCGAGCTGGCGGTCCATCTCCCGGCGGTGCTCGAACAGCTCTTCTCCCGTGCGCGCCTGGACGGCGGCGGCCTTGATCCGCTCTTCGAGCGCCGTGAGCCGCTGCTCGAGAACCTCGAGATCGGGGTGTTCTTGGGCGGCCAACTGCTCGAGCGTTTCTGCGGCCTCGACCCACACGCCGGCTTCGAAAGCGGGCGCCCCTGCAGCCGCCAGCCGCAACTGCGCCGCGTTTCGCCGCAGGTAGCCGGCCACCTCCTCGGCGGGAAATCCTGGCGGCGCCGCCTGCGACTCGCCCGCGGCTTCCGTCCCCTGGGCCGCCTCCAGCACTTCCTGCGCGCAGTAGGCCAGGGAATTCACCATCCGCGTCTTGTGCTTTCGGGCTTGCCACTTCTCAAAGGTGCGGTCGATGCCCTTCAGCACCACCTCGAGCGGCGCCCCGCTTTCCTTCCAGGTTTCAACGAGCGCCCAGTCCAGCGGCGAGAGCAGAAACAGTCCCGTGCCGCGGGCCTTCTGAAAATGCTCCTCAATTTCGGTGAAATAGTTGAAGTAATTCAGCGGTTTTTTCCCCAGATGATCCGCAGGCCGTCCAGGGTCAGGTGCTCGTCCACGGTCTGGATATGACGGGAAGCGCGAGCCACGATGCCGGCCTGGCCGCCGGTCGCCACGCACTTGGTTTCCGGCCCCAGCACCTCGATCATCCGGGCCAGGATGCCGTCAACCATGCCCAGCGCCCCATAAAACAGCCCCGACTGCATGCAGGCCACGGTGTTGGTGCCGATCAGCTTCGCCGGCTCCCGCACGTCGATCCGTGGCAGCCGCGCCGTGCGGCTGAACAGCGCCTCGGCGGAGATGCCGATTCCCGGGCAGATAAGGCCCCCGATGTACTCCCCCCGCGGCGAGATGGCGTCGAAGGTGATCGCCGTGCCGAAATCCGCCACCACGCACGGACCACCGTACTTATGGAACGCCGCCACGCTGTTCACAATCCGGTCGGCGCCCACCTCCGCCGGGTTGTCGATCAGCACCGTCAGGCCCGTCTTCACCCCGAGCGCCACGAAGAGGGGCTTGACGTGGAAGTACCTCATCGCCATCTCTTCCAGAACCGAATCGAGCGGCGGAACCACCGAGGAAATCGCAATCCCCTCGATCTGCCCGATATCCAGTCCCGCCAGCGCAAACAGGTTGCGCGAGAGGATCCCCCACCCGTCGGCCGTCTGCGCCGGATCCGTCTTCAGCCGCCAGTGGCCAACCAGCTCGGCCTCGCGGTATACGCCCAGCGTCATGTTGGTATTGCCGACATCCAGGGCCAGGAGCATATCAGTCGAGCCTATCGATCGACGACGGGCCGCACGCTGCCTGTCGCGTAACTTGGGCCGCGCGTGAACAATTCTACAATGGCCGCCGCCCCGCCCTTCGCCAGAATGTCCATGCAGCGATCCGATTCCGTCAGAATTCCGGCCAGCAGGGACTCGCGCCGCCATTCCCGGCCCGTCTCGATCCGCAGCGAAGTAGCCGTTTCCGCTAGGTCCTCGGGAAAAACAGCGTGGTTCACGTTCACACCGATCCCGGCGATGATGTGCCGCACCCGCTCCCCTTCGGCCGCCATCTCGGCGAGAATCCCGGCGCATTTCCGTCCGCCAAGCAGCACGTCGTTCGGCCAGCGCAGATCGCACGCTTTACCGGTAGTCTGCTGGATGGCGCACGCCACGGCCAATCCCAGCGCTAGGGTGACGACGGGCGCCTCGGCTGCCGCCATTTCAGGCCTTAGAATCACGGAGAAATACAGTCCCGTCTCCGGCTCCGAAAACCACGACCGCCCCAGCCGGCCCCGCCCGGCAGTTTGTTCCTCGGCAATGACGACGGCTCCGGCCGGCTCGCCCCGCTGGGCCAGTTCTGCCGCCACTCGCATGGTGGAGTCCACGGAAGCGAAATAGTGGATCGGCCGCCGCGCGCTCTCCAGCAGCGAGAGATTCAGCATAGGCCGATCCGGAAGCTCAAATCCACAGCCGGAGCGGAGTGGGTCAGCGCCCCGGCGGAAACAAAATCGGCGCCGGCTTCCGCATAGGCGCGCACTGTTTCGAGCGTGATCCCGCCCGAAACCTCCACGCGGGCGCGTCCGCCGATCTGCCGCACGGCCTGGGCCACTTCCGCCGCCGAAAAATTGTCGAGCAGCAGATGATCGGCCCCGCAGTCGAGCGCCTCCTCGAGCTCGGCACGGGAGTGTACCTCGATCTCGACCGGCTGGCCGGTCGCCCGGACCCGCTCGATGGCTGGCCGGATGCCCCCCGCGGCAGTGATGTGGTTGTTCTTGATCAGCACGGCGTCGAACAGCCCGAAGCGGTGATTCGAAGCCCCGCCCGCCGCCACAGCCAGTTTTTCCAGCCTCCGCATCCCTGGAGTTGTCTTACGAGTATCTAGCACCCGGCAGCCTGTTCCCTCCACCGCCCTGACGAACCGGTGGGCCAGGGTGGCGATCCCGCTCAGCCGCTGCAGGAAATTCAGCGCCGTCCGCTCGGCAGTGAGCAGGGTCCGCAGCCGCCCCTCGACCCGGGCGACTGCTTCGTCCGCCCGAATCTCGTCTCCGCTGTGGTGCAACAACTGCACCCTCTCTATTCCGCCCGGCACCTGGTAAATCTCCGGCAACAGCTCCACGCCGGCCAGCACCAGCGCCTGGCGGGCCAAGAATACGCCCGCCCCGCGGGTTTCCGCCGGCACACAGGCCTCGGTGGTAACGTCACCCGCGCCGATGTCTTCCTCGAGCGCGCTGCGAATCACCCTGCTGATCTCGGGGTGTTGCCACTGCATTTACATGCCGTCCAGCGTCTGGCCGAGCTTGGCAATCTGAGCGTCGTATCGGGTGAGCTTCTGGCGAATGGACTCAACGACGGCCGGCGGCGCCTTGCTGAGGAACTCCTGGTTCTCCAGTTGCCGATGGGAGGAATCGCGGGCTTTCTCCAGTTGCGTTTTTTCCTTGGCCAGCTTCTGCCGCCGGGCTTCGACCTCGGCGCCCGGCGCGCGCAGCACCAGGTCGAACTCCGGCGTGGTCGTGCGGGCATGGCTTCCCGACCCGTCAGGCGGCGCCGCGCCCTCGATCACCTCCAGCTTCACGTTGGCCAGTCGCCGGATCACTTCCTCGTTGCGGCGGGCGATTTCCGCCGCAGCGGCCCTGGAGTACAGCGCGCCGTCCAGTTGTCGCTGATCCAGCTTCATCTCCGCCCGCAGGTTCCGCGCTGCGGTGATGATGCTCTGCAGCAGCGCCACCTGGCGCTCCGCCGGCAGGTCGGCCAGGTGCACGTCGTACTGCGGATAGCTGGCCAGGGCGATCGACCGCGGCCGCCCTTCCGCGTTCACCGTCAACCGTTGCCATAGCTCTTCGGTCAGGAAAGGCATCAGCGGGTGCAGCAGCCGCAGCGTCCGTTCGAAGGCCGCCAGCAGGTTCCGCCACGCCGGCGTCAGCCCGCTCCCCTCCCGGAAGCGCAGCTTTTTCCATTCCAGGTACCAGTCACAGAACTCGTGCCAGATGAAGTGATAAAGCAGGTGCGCTACCTCGTGGTAGCGGAACTGCTCGATGGCCCGGTCGGCCTGCTCGGCCACGCTGTTCAGCCGGGAGAAGATCCAGCGGTCCTCCAGCGGCGCTTCCAGCATGTCCTGGCTGGCGTACGGCCGGAAATTCTGCGGGTCTTTGGGCGCCCACGGCTCCGCCCCCGCCTTCTCCAGGCTCAGAAACACGAACCGCGCCGCGTTCCAGATCTTGTTGGCGAAAGCCTGGTAGCCGGCCACGCGCTCCTCGGAAAAAATCACGTCCGTGCCGGGGGCCGCCCCCACCACCAGCGAAAATCGGAGCGCGTCGGTGCCGTACTTATCTGCCATCTCCAGAGGGTCCACCGTGTTGCCGCGAGTCTTCGACATCTTCTGCGCTTTCGAGTCCCGCACGATGGCGTGAATGTACACCTGCCGGAACGGAACCTCCCCCGTGAACTCCAGGCCCAGCATGATCATCCGCGCCACCCAGAAAAACAGGATGTCGTAGCCCGTATTCAGCAGCGAGGTGGGGTAAAACAGCCGCAGGTCCGTGGTCTCGTCGGGCCAGCCCAGGGTGGAGAACGGCCACAACCCCGAGCTGAACCATGTGTCCAGCACGTCCGGGTCCTGCGTAATAGCCGCAGAGCCGCAATGTCCGCAGCGTTCTGGATCCTGGCGCGCCACCGTCACCTTGCCGCAGGTTCCGCAGTGCCAGGCCGGAATGCGGTGGCCCCACCACAATTGCCGCGAGATGCACCAGTCGCGGATGTTGTACATCCATTGAAAGTAGGTGTTGCACCCCTGCGCG
>JACQDG010000097.1 GCA_016201185.1 Acidobacteriota bacterium
AACGAACTTGCCTGGGTCGAGCTTCTGCTCCAGTTCGGTGATCGTGTAGTCGATGCAGTGGTTCTTGCCGCCGGCGGCGGCATAGGTGAGTTTGTCCTGGGAGAAAAAATGGGTGATGCGTGCCAGGTCCACCAACTGCACCCGGTCGCCCACCCGCGAGGCGATGCGGCTGGAGAGCGCAGGCTGCGGCGCGCGCAGGGCCTCGGACAACTCCTCCAGTACGGCGCGAAATTCCGGCTGCCGCATCCACTCCGGTTTTGACCCGCCCCGGAGCCGCTCGAGCTTGTTGAGGGCGCGTTCCAATTGCTGGGGCTCCACCGGCTTCAACAGGTAATCGATGGAGTTCACCTCAAAGGCCTTCAGCGCGTATTGATCGAACGCCGTGGTGAAGATCACCAGGGGTTGCCGCTCGAGCCGCGAGAGCAACTCAAAGCCGTTCGTCTCGGGCATCTGGATATCGAGAAACAGGACGTCCACTTCCCGGGAAGAAAGAAACGCCAGCGCCTCCTGCGGATCCACAGCGCTGCCCACGATCTCCACGCGGCCGGTCGCGTCGAGCAGGCGGCGCAGCCGCTTCAGCGCCAGTGGCTCGTCGTCTACCAGGTAGGCCCGGAGCTTGGCAGTCATGCCGCAGACTGGTTCTGGGTTTGCGGGAGGGAAAAGCGCACCACGGTGTGCCCGCCGCCGGCCTGGATTTCCAGCCGGGCATCGGCGCCGAACAGGGCCGTCAGGCGCCCTTGCAGGTTTTCAAGGCCGTGGCCGGCGCGAATCGCCTCCGCCGTGAACCCTGGGCCGTCGTCGGAAACTTCCAGCGTCACGCACCCGTTCTCGGCATGCGCTCCGACGCCGATCGCGCCTCCTTGCCTCCGCGGGGCTACCGCAAACTTTACGCTGTTTTCCACCAGCGTCTGCAAGGAGAGCGGCGGCACCTCCAGGGATTCCAGAGTCGGGGAGTTCTCGATCGAATAGCGAAGCCGGTCGCCGAAACGCGCCTTCTCTATCTCCAGGTAGTCGGTGACGATTTTGAGCTCCTGCCGCAGGGGCACGAGCCTCTGCTGGTTGGCGTCGAGCGAGAAGCGCAGCAGCGCCGCCAACTTGCCCACCATGTCCTCGGCCCGCTTCGGATCCTCCGGAATCAGCGAGGCGATGGAGTTTAGCGTGTTGAACAGGAAATGCGGACGGATGTGCGATTCGAGGGAGGAGAGCCGGGCTTCGGCAGCCAGCTTCCGCGCCCGCTCCTCCTCCAGTTGCCTGGCTTGCAGCTCAAGCTTCGCTTCCTCCAGCCTGGAGCGGACGCTTTCATAGAAGAACACGCTGAGGCCGAACATCAGGGCGATGACGGCAGAAAAACGGGCGCCCCAATAGACCTGCTGCCAGAAGGCACGAAGCGGCTCGATACGGATCGCCACAAGAACCAGGTTTGCGATGAAAGTGCCCAGCACTGAGTCCGCCAGGATAAGGGTAATCAGCAGGATCCAGTTCAACGGAAAACGGACCCGGGATAGCCTGCGTCCCCAGCGCGACAGGGTCATGCAGAGCAGGCCTCCTATGGCATTTGAATAGATGAAGGAGGCCAGAAAGTTCACCGCAAGCTCGCGCGGCTTGCTGAGATTGTAGAACCAGGCGAGCAGCAGCGTGGCCGCGACGGTGGCCGCGAGGTTGATCCAAAGCACTCGCCTCCAGATCCGGGCGGTGGGACTTTTCTGCGGGCTGGTCATCACAGTTGAACGCGAAAGCCGGCGGAAATCAAAGTGCTGTACGGAATCATACCATACTCAGAGCGTTCCCTTTTTCCCGCCGGGACGAGGCCGCGAACGTAAAACGAAAAGTGGTTGCGCACGCGCCGCTCCGCCTCCATCACAACGATGCGGCTGCCATCTTGCAAGTTGGCCACGAGCGAGGCCGACAGGTCCCATTCCTTCCAACCCGGCAGCTCGCGCAGGCGGGACTTCGAAACTCGCACGAAACCATAATGGCGGCGGCCGGGAAACAGACCCTCCCAGCAACACGGCGGACGCATTACGGTGGGCGAACTCTCCGTGAATCTCCACAGACTCGCCGAACACCTGCGTGAAGTTGGCCCCTGTAAAACTGCTGCCTCCCCGGTCGTGCGCCACTATAACGGACGTATCGAATCCCGCTACCAGGGTGTTGTAACGGAATGCCGCTGTCTCCCGCATGCCAGGCCGATGAGTGTCGAGCAGGCCGCCGCTGGCCCAGGCCGCCGTCACAGCGTGACGGCCGTGGATCCAGTCGGCCGTCGCCATCTCGCGCCCTTCGTTCAGGTTCAGCCGGTCAGTGGGGTCGGTGGCGATCCGCGGCGGATCGAGAACTCCGGTCGGCGTGAAGGCATAACCGGCGCCCCACCGCAGGATCTTCTTGCCGGCGGTCAGGTCCAGGTCCCAGGCCGAGACGCTGAAGTACGTTTCCTTCACGCGCAGGCGCGCCTGGCTTTCCTGGTGCGTGCTTACCAGTCCTGCAAGGCTCGTGGAGAAGCGCCAGCGCTGGCCTTGCCGGTAGGCGAACGCCGGTTGGAGTAACACCAGGTTGGCCTCGCTTGGCCCTGGCACTCGCAGGCCGCTGTAGAACGATGTTTCGTTGCCCAGCGAAAGCGAGAAACGGCTTTCGCCGCGGCCCTCGGAAGGCGCCGGATCGTCCGTCTGCGCCCAAGCGATGCCACAGGCCAAGAACGCAGCGGTGAGAAAAAGACGCATGGAGTGAAGCCGCCTTTCATGCAATCAAAAACGCTCGGCGCGCCCCTGGTGAAACATCCGGTCCGGCAGCTCGCGGGGGCTGTATTCCAGGTAGTCCATGACGCTTTGCGAGGTCTGGCGCACGCGGTCATAGATGCTCAGGCGCCGGAGCAGTGTCTTTCCCGCCACCTGCTGGAATTGATCGAACGTCGCCGACTTGATGAGCCTCCCGGAGGCCAGAAAGAAGTCGGCTTTAACCGGCCGGGCGTCGTTGGCGCGTAGCCAGTAGTGGATCTTGCGATAGGTCGACCCCTTGCGCCTGGCAGACAGCTCGATCACGTGGCACGGGACATTGTCTACCTGTTCACCTCGCAGATAGGCTGCCTCGTAATCCACGGAGTAATTCGTGCGGGCCACGTCGCCGTTCGAGGCGTTGCCGGTGAGCCGCTCGAGCGGTGTGATGCGGACCGGCCGGCTGGTGTCGGGCAGGTAGATCCACATATCGTCGCCCACCATCAGCAGGTGGCGCCCTTTCTCCCGCGGGCTGAGGAATTCGACATAGGTCCTCTCGGCGCCCTTCTGAGAGACTTGATAGACGTGTTCCTCGTCCTGCTTGCCCGCCTCGAAATTGGAGATCTTGATCTTCACCACGAACGAAGGCCAGGCGTTACGCACCGTGTCCGATCGTTTGAGCAGCGCCATCGGGTCTGGCGGCGCTCCGATGACGCGCGGATCGGCGAGCAGGGTCGCAAGCAACAGGTAAAGGGTCGGCAACATGGCAATTCTCCTCAAACGTGCGCCAGGGCCTCTACGATTCTCAGCCGCGAGGCGCGGAAAGCAGGCACCAGGGAAGCCGCCGCCAGCGTCACTACGACCAATACCGACGCCCCGATCATCAGCTCCGGCACGTGCATGACCCGGAACGGAAAGCCCGAGGTGCTGGCCGGCGGAGGCGGCATCTGGAGGCCCAGCCGGTTGACCACGGCCGCCAGCGCGTTTCCAAGAAGGACGCCCGCAAACGCCCCGAGCGCCCCGGTGAGGACGCCTTCCAGTACAAACAGCGCCAAAATCCACGACCGCGGCGTCCCCATGGCCAGCATGGTGCCGATTTCCCGCATGCGCTCGAACATCGCCATCATCAGCGTGTTGGCGCTCGACATCACCGTCATGAAGAACACGATCACGCCCATGAACACAAAGATGCCGCTGAACATCAGGCGGACCTGGCGGTAGAAGGTGGCCAGCTCGATCCACTTCTTGATCGTGACTTCCCGCTTCTCCGAGCCGAATCGGGCGGTCAGTGCCGAATAGACCGCGTCTGTTCTTTCGGTCGCATCCAGCCCCACCACGAGCTTGGTCACGCGGTCGGTCTGGAGCAGGCGCTGGGCGGCGGGCAGCGTGATCCGCAGGGCCCGCTCGTCCATTTCCCTCACGCCCGTCGTGAAGATGCCGGCTACGTCAATGTCAATCCCGTTCAGCGCGCCGTCGGAGGTCACCGCGAGCAGGGTGAGGCCGTCGCCGGGCTTGACGTTCATGGAGCGGGCGAGGCCCTCGGCGATCAGGGCCTCGTTGGCGGAGCCATCGGCGCCGGGCGCCAGGTTGCGGCCTTCCGTCATCCGGAGCTCGAAGCCCATGCTCTCTTCGGCCGCGGGATCCACGGCCGTGGCCATGAAGGTAGTGGACTTCATCCCGTTCGACACCAGGCCATAGAACTCGATGCGCGGCGCCACGCCCCGCACGTGCGACACGCCTTGCGCTGCAGCGGCGATCTGCCGGTAGTCCGCTAAGCCGTTTTCGAGGGCCCGCTTTTCCTCCCGCGTGAAGTAGGCGGCGTTATAGATCTGCAGATGGCCCAGGCCGTTTCGAATCGTGGACTCGCGCAGGCCGCGGAACATGTAGGCGAAGAAACCGCCGGCCAGCAGCAGGGCCGAAACACCGCCCGCCACCACCAGCAAGGTCATCAGCGTCCGGCGGCGGTTCCGAAAAACATTTCTAAAGGCGAGCAGCAGAAACTGTTTCATGCGGCACTTCCCTCCCTGGTTCTTCCTCTGTCAACCGACCGTCGCATAGCCAGAGAACGCGGTCGGCGCGGTCGAGCAGGCGCTGGTCGTGGGTCGAGAACAAAAAGGTGACCTTGAGGTCGCGATTCAACCGGCGCATCAGGTCGATGAGCTGAGTGGCGTTGTGGGTGTCGAGGTTGGCGGTCGCTTCGTCGGCCAGCACCAGCGCCGGGCGATGCACCACAGCGCGCGCCACGGCCACACGCTGGCGCTCACCGCCAGAAAGCAGGTCGGGCCGATGGTTCGCGCGATAACCCAAGCCCACGCTTTCCAGGACTTCCATCACCCGGCGGCGGCGCTCCGCTGGCGGCTGGCGGTCGAGCAGTAGCGGGTATTCCACGTTCTCGAAAGCTGTAAAAACGGGAATCAGGTTGAATGTCTGGAAGACAAAGCCGATCTTGCGGCGCCGCAGGGCAGCCAGCTCCGATGGCTTAAGGCGCGTCGCCTCCACGCCTTCGATCGAGATGCTGCCGCCGGAGGGCTGGTCGATGCACCCGATCAGGTTCAGCAGCGTCGATTTGCCGCTGCCGCTCGGTCCTGCCACGGCCAGGAATTCGCCGCGCCGCACGTCGAGAGAGACGTCGTCCAGCGCCCGCACGAAGGTGTGATCCATCGGATAGCGTCGGCTGACATTGCGCAAAGAGACTAGCGTTTCCATCACTTCTCCCTTCCACAGGGAGCTTAAACGGAACCGGTGGAGGAATGAGCGGCCTTTCGGACGAAAGGCCAGTAAAGCGGATGAAAGGATGGTGGAGGGCGATGATCCGTTGTGGAATTCTTTGACGCCGGTCTCAGCCACCCACCAGTTCCTGGACGTGGATAGGCAAGCGGGTCAGCCGCTCCACGCGCGGCCCGTATTTGCCCAGCGTATTCTCTACGACGCAATAGTCGAATCCCGGGATCACCACGTCATCCCACCGGTCGCCGATGCCGCGCAGAGCGACGTCGAGCATGGTCACAATCTGGCGGCCGAGCGGCTCCTGGCTGTCCAGCGTGATAGCGCCGAAGAATTCCTGGCACTCGGTGTATCCGGAATTGTGGGTCCCCGTGTAAGGCTTCAGCCTGGCTAGATCCAGTTTCTTGCCGATGCGGGCAGAGACTTCCTCGGATCGCGCCGCAAAATAGTCCACCAGGGCCTGCTCTTGGAGCCGGGCGGGAAGATTTTCCGCGGCCACCTTTCGATACCAGTGCTCGCCAACCTGGTAGGCGCCTTCCACCAGATCGAACCAGTAGCGCTGCTCTTCGGTCACATGCGAAGGATAGCTCACGGCGATGACGGAACGGCGGATGCAGGCGGTGAGGCCGTCGCGCTTCGGCGCCACGCCCAGGTGAACCCAATCGCCTTCGCGGATGCGGCGGTTCAAGGCCGGACCGATCAGCGTGCGGTTGGCGACGTTCGAGCCCACCATGATCTTGAACCCGTCGTTCTCCGAGCCGAGCATGCGCCCCACCCAAGCGCCCCAGGCCGCCACCTCGCTTTCCAGACGCCCGGGACGGAGCACAGCCAGCATGGCGCGCAGCATGGCGTCCGCCACCGTGCAGGCGTCGGCGATGAGCCGCATTTCGACATCACTCTTTTCGTACTTTACCCGGTAATACAGCTCTTGTTCGTCCACCACGCCGTCACGCCCGAAGAGCTTTTCCAGGTATTCGACAATTCCCGCGGGAATCACCTGTCGCGGGGTGAGCAGGGCAATGCGGTCCACCTTGCCGCCGGCGGCGGCGGTGATCACGTCCTCCAAGCGCTCGGCGGCGATGGGATATTTTTCGTCGGCCAGTTGCAGCAGTTCCACCTTGTGGACGGCAGCCCCAGCCCTTCCGGCGAGCTGCTCGGCCACATAGCCGCCCTCGAGGCCGGCCACGATGTGAAATCCGGTCGGCCCCACCACCCCGGCCACCTGCTCGATGGAAACATTGGTGTTGCCGCCCAGGTAGGGGACGTCGCCGCAGTAATGCTCGTCGGAAAAGACAAAGCCGGCCGAGTGCCCCTTGCTTTGGAGCGCCGCGTTCACCCGGGCCACTCGGGCAAGGAATTCCTCGCGAGGGGCCATGTACTCTCGATCAATCGCGGGCGTATCTTCCAGAATGCGCATCACGCGCTCCAGGTCCTGGCGGTGATACGCGGTCATGCTTGGAGTAGGATCCAATTTCAGCGCCTCCCTTCCACGATCGTACACCCGGCCGGGCGCGCAGGGCAGGAGCCGTGTGGTATCTTGAACCGTCACCGCTAGGTTCGAGCATTTCTATGATGGAGAAACCGGTTGAGCTGCCAGCCGAAACCCTCCGCCGTGTCTGTGATCCAAACAGCCTGGATTTCGCGACCACGGCCGATTTGCCGGCGCTGAGCGAGGTGCTGGGCCAGCCGCGGGCCGTGGCCGCGCTGGAACTCGGAACCAGCATCGCCAGTCACGGCTTTAATCTTTTTGCGCTGGGACAGGCGGGCTCCGGCAAGACCACGTTGATTCGCGAATACCTGGAGCGCCGCGCCGCTTCCCAGCCTGTCCCCGCCGACCTTTGCTACGTGAACAATTTCTCCGATGCGCGCCGGCCCATCCCGCTGTGGTTGCCGGCGGGCGAGGCCGTCCGGCTGAAGAATGACGTCAGCGCGCTGGTGGCCGAACTGAGGACAGCGATTCCCCGGGCGTTTGACGCTGCCGAATACACCAGCCAGCGCGACAAGATCATCCAAGAGCTGGAAGAGAAACGCCAGAATGAACTTGCCCGCCTGGAGCAGCGAGTGTCGGAGGCCGGGTTTCAGCTTCTCAAGGGGCCCGGCGGCCTGGTGCTGGTCCCGGCGGTGGGAGGCAAGCTGCTTACGGAGCGCGACCTCGAAGGGCTGCCGCCGGAAGATCGCGAGAAGATTGCCCGCGTGCGCGAACGCCTGCAACGGGAGATTGAGGAGCGTTTGCGTGTCATCCGCGAACTGGAGAAGGGCGCGCGCGACGCGCTGCGCGGCCTGGACACGGAAACAGCCGCCTACGCGACGCGGCATCTGATGGATGATCTGCGTTCTCGCTATCACGACCGGGCGGAGGTGCTCGATTATTTGGAAGCTTTGCAGAAGGATGTCATTGCGCACGCGGAGGACTTCCGCAAAGGCAAGGAGACCGAGGCCCCGCCATTGCCGCTTCCCCAGCTCGTGGCGAGCGCGGAAAGAATGTTCGCCCGCTACCAGGTGAACGTCCTGGTGGACAACGGCAGCCTCAAGGGCGCCCCCGTGATTGTGGAGTCGAATCCCACCTACCACAATCTGACGGGGCGGATCGAGCACCAGGCGACCTGGGGTGAGGTCTTCACGGACCACACCATGATCAAGCCGGGCGCGCTGCACCGCGCCAACGGCGGCTACCTGATCATCCCGGCGCGGGAATGCCTGCTCAGCCCTTTCGCCTGGGAAGCGCTGAAGCGCGCTTTGAAGGACCGCGCGCTCCGCATCGAGGAACTCGGCGCGCAGCTCAGCCTGATCA
>JACQDG010000052.1 GCA_016201185.1 Acidobacteriota bacterium
AGGGAACGCTCGAGATCATACGAACGCCGGTGCGAGAATTTACGGAAAAGAACGCGATTCGCGAGCCATCGGGCGACCACTGCGGCCAGCGATGATAACCGGGAACATCTTGCGTCAGCAGGATGCTGCGAGCTTCCCCAAGCTGGCGCACGTAGATATGCGTCTGACCCATCGGACCCGCCGCGTAGGCGACGAGCTTCCCGTCAGGTGAAAGGGCCGGGTCGAGTGCGAGTCCGGGATCAAAAGTGATCTGTGTTGTGCGACCGAGCTTGACTTGCGAGCTGGTGGCGCGGGGCTGTCTTAGTAGCCAATAACCTCCCAGAGCAGCCAGGGCCAGAACGGCGGCCAGCGTCACCGCCACGGCCGTGCGCTTCACCGGTCTTTTGGCGCGAGCCGGCCTCGTCACAGCTTCGACGCCTGCCTGCGAAGAGCTGTCGGCAATCCACTTGAGTTCCCGCTTCAGGTCTCCGGCGGCCTGCCAGCGCTCATCGGGATCTTTTGCCATGCATACTCGGACCAGATGGTCGAGAGCCGGCGGGGCGACGGGCTGCAAAGACACGAGCGGCGGCGGCTCGTGCTCCAGGATCGCCGCGATCAAGCTCGCTTGCGTGTTGCCCTCGAACGCCTTCCGCCCCGTGGCCATCTCGTAGAGCACTGAGCCGAAGGCAAAAATGTCCGTCCGGGCGTCGGTCTCCTGCCCCTCCAGTTGTTCGGGGGCCATGTATTGCAGGGTGCCGAGAATCGTTCCCTTACCGGTTAATTCCTCGGCCACGGTTGGCAGGGCCGAAGCTCCTACGACCGCGCTCGCCTGCGGCCCCCGCAACTTGGCCAGGCCGAAGTCGAGCAGCTTGGTACCCGCCTTGGTGAGCATGACGTTGCCCGGTTTCAGGTCCCGGTGGAACACGCCCTTGTGATGCGCCTGGTCCAGCGCGTCGGCGATCTCGATGGCATATCGCAGAACCTGAACCAAAGGCATCGGCCCTTTCTTCAGCCGGGCGGCCAGAGTCTCGCCTTCCAGGTACTCCATCACCAGGAAGTCGATGCCATCCTGGTGACCGACGTCGTGCAGCGTGCAGATGTGTGGGTGGCTCAGGCTGGAGACAGCCCGGGCCTCGCGCTCGAAACGCTGACGGGATTCAACGTTCGTGGCCAGGTGCGCGGGGAGGACCTTGATGGCGACGGTGCGGTCGAGGCGAGTGTCCTTGGCGCGGTAGACTTCACCCATCCCGCCCGCGCCCAAAGGCGCAAGGATCTCGTAGGGGCCAAGGCGGGTTCCCAGAGAGAGGGGCATTGCGCCCTCCTGATCCAGGATCTCCACGTGGGACTCCTGGGTAGCTGAAAGTATACACTAGGTCGCAGCTTTATTCGGGCCTTCCAGCCTGCTAAGGGGCCGGGCGCTGAAAAGCCTGGCGGCCCGGGAACTGCCCCTGCGGCCCCAGCTCCTCTTCAATTCGCAATAGCTGGTTGTATTTCGCGAGCCGGTCGGTGCGGCTGGCCGAGCCGGTCTTGATCTGGCCGGCACCGGTGGCCACGGCGAGGTCGGCGATGAAAGCATCCTCGGTTTCGCCGGAGCGGTGGGAGATCACCGAAGTGTAGCCGGCGCGGGTGGCCATCTGCATGGTTGCCAGGGTTTCCGTGAGGGTGCCGATCTGGTTCACCTTGATCAGGATCGAATTGGCGATCCCCTTTTCAATGCCCTGGGAAAGCCGCTCGGTGTTAGTGACAAAGATGTCGTCGCCCACGAGCTGGATTCGCGAGCCTAGCTCGGCGGTCAGAGCTCGCCAGCCTTCCCAGTCGTCCTCGGCCATGCCGTCCTCGATGGAGACGATGGGATACTGGCGCACCCAGGAGGCGTAAAACTTCACCATTTCGTCGGGGGTGCGGGCGCTGCGGTCGGACTTTTTGAAAATGTATTTGCCGTTTTCGAAAAACTCGCTGGAGGCGGGATCGAGCGCCAGGCCGATCTGGTCCCCAGGCTTGTACCCGGCGGCGGTGATGGCTTCGAGCAGCAACTCCACGGCCTCCTCGTTCGATTTCAAGTTTGGAGCAAAGCCGCCTTCGTCACCCACAGCCGTGGAATAGTTCCGCTTCTTCAGGACTTTCTTCAGGGCGTGGAAGGTCTCGACGGTCAGCGCCCACCAGGGCGCGGCTCAGCTCGCCATGGATGTGCTCCACGGCGCGGCGGACGCCTTTTCCCAGGTAGCGCGAAGGGTCGCCGTCACGCAGCTCCACGGCCTCGTGCTCGCCGGTGGAGGCGCCGGAGGGGACCGCGGCGCGGCCCCAGGCGCCGCTTGCCAGCACCACATCGGCTTCGACAGTGGGATTGCCGCGAGAATCCAGAATCTCTCTTCCGATCAGCTGGGAGATTTTACTCACAGGAAAGTCAGTTTGCGATGCCGGCTTCCAGCTCGCTGGCCGCCGTCTCCTGCGCACCCAGCTCTTCAGCCACCACGACGATGCCAGTCTCGGTCACCACGTGGCCGTTCTTGCGGTCCTCCTCGGGGTCGAAGCCGATCTCGGTGTACTCCGGAAGCTGGACCCCGCGGTCGATGATGGCGCGGCGGATGCGGCTGTGGCGGCCCACCGTGACGTGGGGGAACAGGATGGAGTGCTCCACTTCGGAGAAGCTGTTGATGCGCACGCCGGGCGACAGAATGCTGTTCAGGACCCGGCCGCCGGAAATGATGCAGCCGTGGGAAACGATGGAGTCGACTGCAATGCCCATACGGCGGCCTTCATCAGCGAAAACGAACTTGGCCGGCGGGTACTGCTCCTGGAAGGTGCGGATAGGCCAGTCGTAATCGTACAGGTTAAACACCGGGTTGACCGTGACCAGATCCATGTTGGCCTCGTAGTAGGCGTCGATGGTGCCGATGTCGCGCCAATACTTGACCTGCTTCTTGTTCTGGTCGATGAAATCGTAAGCCGCCACGCGGGCTTCCCGGGCCAGCCAGGGGAGAATGTCGCAGCCGAAATCGTGGCTCGAGAGGGGATCATTAGCGTCCCGGCGGAGGGCCTCGGCCAAAACCGGCGTGGCGAACACGTAGACGCCCATGGACGCGCTGCACATGCTGGGGTTGAAGCGGGAGGGTTGCGGCATCCCATGCTGCGGCTTTTCTTCAAACCCCACGATGCGGTAGTCTGCGCCGATCTCGGTGATGCCGAAGCGGGCGGCCTCGCAGGGAGGGACCTGGATGGTAGCCAGGGTTACGTCCGCTCCTCTCTTCTGGTGCCAGTCCATCATGTGAGCGTAGTTCATCTTGTAAACGTGGTCAGCCGAGAGGATCAGGGTGTAAGGAGCGGCCTCCTCCAGGATGCTGCTCAGGTTCTGGAAAACAGCGTCGGCGGTGCCCAGGTACCAGTTCTCGCTGACCCGCTTCATGGGCGGCAGGACCTCGATGAACTCGCCTAGGTCGCGGCCCACGATGTTCCATCCCCGGCGTAGGTGCCGGTTCAAGCTGAGGGCTTTGTATTGGGTCAGTATGAAGACCCGGCGCAGGCCGGAATTGATGCAGTTCGACAGAGTGATGTCGATGACCCGGTAAGCGCCACCGAAGGGGACGGCC
>JACQDG010000094.1 GCA_016201185.1 Acidobacteriota bacterium
GAAGGGTCACATGGCCGCCGTGCGGCGAAGCGACCAGGAGCGGCTGGAGCGCGTCTGCGCCGCCGACGCCGCCGGGTTTTTCGAGCTGGTGAAGCCCGACCGCGACGAGTTGCGCTGGTGCGGCTATTCGTCCCTCTACACTTTTCTGCAAGCCGTCCCTGGAGCCCGCGGCCGCGTGCTGTGTTACGAGCAGTGGAACATCGACCCCATGTCGGTGGTCAGCTTCGCAGGGATGGAATTTCGGGTCTAGCGGCGAACCGATGCCGTCGCGGGGCTCAGCTTCGTTTGAACAAGTCCTCGAACATCTTCAAGAGTATGGCCTCCTCCTGATGTCCGACCCCAAGCTGCCCAGCGTGACGACGCTGGTAGCCGGCGAGATAGTCCGCGGCTCCTGGTGGGGCCATCCGCGCGGCCACGCCATCTTCGCCGTGGTCACCGCGCTCACAGGGTTGGACGCGCAGGCGAGCTGCGCGCCGCCGGCGAGGCCGCCCGAGAGCTGGAGAGCCGGCTCCTCGTCGAGAGCGAGGAAATCCACACTGAATCCGGCGCCCACGCCAAAGTTCTGCAGACGTGGGAGCGGTGGGCCCGAAAGGCGAAACCGGGCCGCATCGAGATGACGCCGGCCCAGGGCAGGGAACAGCTCCAGGCCGTCCTTTCCCACCTCAACGCCCGCTTCCAGGCTCGCGGCCGCCTGCCCTGGGCTTTTCGGCCGCCCTCGATTACGGCATGATGGGAGCAGAAGGTCGTGACCATCGAAGAAGCCATACTCGAAAACTTCGGGGGCTTTGCCCTGTAAATCGCGCGTAAACGGTATGAGCTTCAGATACTTGCAATCGAACCGCAAGCGCACGGCGCTATTCCCACCGTGCGCGAATTGTGACATGGGGATTTCGCAACAGCTATGGACGGCGGGTGACGTTGTCCCAGAACGCCGTTTCTATGGATTTGGCCACCTTGCACCTCAGAACAGCCCACACGCATGACCGATCCAGAAGCAGCCTGCCATCTACGGGCTCCGATAGACACGCAATTCCAAACGAGCTATGCTCCTGGCGATCATCTAAGGGAGCACCTATATGCATTGGCTCCGTGTCCTCGCCTCACGCGTCTGCGGCCTCGTCTCCAAACGCCACCTGGAGCGCGATCTAGATGAAGAGTTGGGCGCACATATCGAAATGATCATCGAGGAGAACCTCCGGAAGGGCATGCCTTCCGAGCAGGGTCGCTATGCGGCATGCCGTGCGATCGGCGGGATCGAGCAGGTGAGGGAGCTCTATGGCGAGCACCGCGGCTTGCCCGTAATCGACGTTCTTATTCAAGATGTGCATTACGCCATCCGCATGCTGCGGAAGAACAAGGGGTTCACGGCGATCGTCGTACTAACCCTGGCACTGGGCATTGGAGCAAATAGTGCGATGTTCAGCATCGTCGATGCCGTTTTGCTACAGCCTCTTCCATACGACAATCCCGGCCGACTCGTGATGGTTTGGGAGCGAAGCCCGCAGTTGGGTGTCGAACAACAGCGGGTATCGCCAGCGAATTTCCTCGATTGGCAAAGCCGAAATCCCGTATTTGAGAGCCTGGCATTCTGGCCTAGTTGGGATGGCAGCAGTGAGTTCAACCTGTTGGGGGCAAGCGGCACGGAGCGAATCCGTGGTTCGTACGCTTCCTCCAGTCTGTTTCCATTGCTCGGTGTGCATCCCGTGCTCGGCCGCACGTTTCTGCCCGACGAGGATCGAAAGGAGGGCAACCGTGTGGCGGTCCTGAGTTACGAGCTCTGGCAGCGGTTCTTCGACGGCGATTCCGGTGTGCTGGCGCGTTCGATTACGATCGACAGCTTTGACAGGCGCGAGTATCAGGTGGTGGGCGTCATGCCCCGCGGTTTCAGTTTTCCGTCGAGATCCGAGATATGGCTTCCGGCCGGCTGGATGGGGATCCCGATGGAGCGGCGCACATCGCCTTGGCTAGACGTTATTGGGCGGCTTCGGTCGGGTGTTTCGCTCGACCAGGCCCAGCACGATATGGACACCATCCAGGGTCAGATTTCCATGGCATTTTCAGACTCACGCGTCAGCTCCCAGGTGAAGCTCGTGCCGCTCCTTGACCAAGTAGTTGGTCGTGCACGACCAACGGTGCTTATTCTCCTCGGTACCGTGGCGCTCGTGTTGCTGATTGCATGCAGCAATGTAGCCAATCTGCTCCTGGCTCGCGGTGCAGCGAGGCAGCATGAGCTGGCAGTGCGGAACGCTCTGGGCGCCAGCCGCGCACGGATCATCCGGCAGTTGCTTACCGAGAGCTTGTTGCTCGCGTTCCTCGGTGGCACGCTTGGCGCCGCACTTGCCTTTTGGAGTGTTCACCTTCTCCGACTCTTTGGCCCGCAAGATATCCCGCGCCTCGGCAATGCCGTGATCGACATCCGCGTGGTCGGCTTCACGTTGGTGCTCTCGCTCATCACGGGCGTAATCTCTGGTCTTGCTCCGGCGTGGCAACTCGCGAAATCCGACCCCATCGATTGGATCAAGGAAGGTGCTCGCGCCGCAACCGGGAGCGCCCGTCTCGGCAGGTGGCTCAATGTGCTGATCGTGGGCGAGACGACGATGGCAGTAGCGCTTCTGGTAGGTGCGGGATTGATGATTCATAGCCTTTGGCGTCTGGAGCGCGTGGATCCCGGTTTCCGTCCTCATGGACTGGTAACAGCTAAGCTGGACTTGTCAAGCAGCCGGTATTCGAACAGCCGCCGGGCTGGCCCGAACCGGCCGCAGGAGTTCACCCGCCAGGTGCTCGAGCGGATGAGCGCGCTACCAGGTGTCGAAGCAGTCGCTGCAGCCTGGGCCCTGCCGCCAGCCCCCGCCGCGCGGCCACAAACCTTTGCGATTGCGGGCCGCTCTTACCGGAAGCCGGGCGAATTGCCCTCAGTCAGCACCCGAGCCGTGACGCCCAGCTATTTCCGCGCCATGGGTATCCCGATTTTGCGGGGACGTGACTTCACCGATCACGACAACGAGACGAACCCGGATGTCGTGATCATCAACGAAACAATGGCCCGGCGTTACTTCTCGGCGGGCGAGGGTCCACTCGGTCAACGTATTGACCTTGCCGCGCGAGTTCAGAGAGGTTGGGATGGCCGGGTTGAGCCGTGGTGGAACGAGATTGTCGGTATTGTTGGTGACGTCAAGAACGGTGGACTCGCCGTTACGAGTGAGCCCGAGGCATACAAGCCGTACCTGCAGTACGCCTGGCATTCGGCATATGTAGTGATTCGAACCAAGGCTGGCCCGGCGGGTCTAGAGACTGCGCTGCGTGCGGAAGTGCGGAAGCTGAATCCGGACACTCCCATCTCGGAGGTCCGCACGGCGGAACAGATCTTGGACGATGAGCGAGCCCAGCCGCGCTTCCGCAGCGCGCTGCTGGGGTTATTCGCGGCGCTGGCGCTGGTGCTGGCAGCGGTGGGCATCTACGGCCTCTTGAGCTTTGTGGTCACTCAACGAACGAAGGAGATCGGCATCCGGCTTTCTCTAGGAGCCCGGCAACGCCATATATTCTGGATCGTGCTGCGCCGCGGCCTTAGACTCGTACTTATGGGTACGGTTATGGGGATGTCTGTTGCGGCCGCTTTTTCTCGTCTACTCTCAGCCGTCCTGTTCCACGTCAGCGCGCTGGATCCTGCGACATTCGTAGGTGTCCCTCTGGTCGTGATTGGGGTCGCCCTGTTGGCCATCTGCGTGCCTGCCCGACGAGCGGCCCGCCTCGATCCTTTGAGGGCGCTGCGATTTGAGTGACACGCCCCGTTTCTAGCAACTCTCCGGTTTTCTCTTTTTCTTGTTTCCTTACGGGATGCAACGAAGGCGAAATGCAATGGGGTTAGATCGATTTGCTTTATCGATCAGCTCAAACGCCCCAGAAGTCCGGTTGTGGGAAGTAGCATCCCAAACGGAACAGCCGCGATCTCTGTCGGTAACAGCCCTTCCCACCAGCAGTCCCACATCACTCCCCACAAACAGCCTTGTGGGACGGCGGCGCCTGGCGCGACATTCTTGTTGCGAACCTTCTTCGCACTTCGAATCCTCGCTGGCCGTTAGGTTAGCGCTTATGGGGCAAATCCCCGGGGGCGTGATTCCGGACCTGCCCGACCGCGTCATCGCCGCCACTGCAATCCGGTTGAATCTCCCCTTAGTCACCCGCGACGGCCGGATACAGGCGGCAAGCATCGAGACCATCTGGGTGAACCGTATACCCTTGGCCGCAGAATCGCCGAATTGACACCGCCGAGCATTCTTACAATAATTCGTTCTTGGGGCCGCTATGATCCTCAAACAGTACTACCTCAACTGCCTGGCCCACGCTTCGTACCTGATCGGCGACGAGCAGACCCGCACCGCCGCCGTGGTCGATCCGCAGCGCGACATCGCGCGCTATCTCGAAGAGTCCGCGGGGCTCGGGCTCGAGATCCGCCACGTCTTCCTCACCCACTTTCACGCCGACTTTGTCGCCGGCCACCTCGAGCTGCGGGACCGCGCCGGCGCGAAAATCTATATCGGCGCCGGCGGCCAGACCCAATACGAGTGCACCCGCATGAAGGACGGCGACGCGATCGAGTTCGGCGCCGTCCGCCTGAGAGTACTCGAAACGCCCGGCCACACCGTGGAATCCATCTGCATTCTGGTTTACGACCTGGCCAAGAACGACCGCCATCCTTACGCCGTCCTGACCGGCGACACGCTGTTCATCGGCGACGTCGGCCGGCCCGATCTGCGGGCTTCCATCGGCTGGTCGGCGCCGGTGCTGGGGGCCATGCTCTTCGATTCGCTCCGCCAGAAGCTGCTGCGTTTGCCCGACCAGACCCTGGTCTATCCGGCCCACGGCGCCGGCTCGCTGTGCGGCAAGAGCCTCAGCACGGAGACGGTCTCCACCATCGGCGACCAGCGCCGCTTCAACTACGCTCTCCAGCCAATGAGCGAAGAGGAATTCATCAAACTGGTCACCGCCGACCAGCCCGACGCTCCGGCTTATTTCACTTACGACGCCATGCTCAACACCCAGGAACGGCCCACTCTGGAAAGAACGCTGGAGCAAGCGCTCAAGCCGCTCCCGTTGCAAGAAGTGCTGGAAGTGCAGGAAGCGGGCGCCCAGGTGCTCGACGTGCGCGACCCTGCCGAGTTTGCCAAGGCCCATCTGGCGGGTAGCTGGAACATCGGCCTCGGCGGGCAATACGCCACCTGGGCCGGCACGGTGCTCGATCGTGAAAAGCCGATCGTCCTGATCGCCGAGCCGGGCCGCGAGGAAGAAGCGGCTATGCGCCTCGGTCGCATCGGCTTCGACCACGTGGCCGGATATCTCATGGGCGGCATCCTGGTGCTCGAAGCGCGCCCCGACCTGGTCGACGGCACCGAGCGGCTCACGGCCGCCGAGCTGGTCGAACAGCTCGGCTCCCCGAACCCGCCGCTGATCCTCGACGTGCGCAGCCCCAAGGAGTGGCAGGCCAAGCACATCGAAGGCAGCCTCAACATCCCACTGAACCACTTGCAGGAACGGCTCCGCGAAGTGCCGCGGGATCGGAAGCTGGTTGTCCACTGCGCCGGCGGCTACCGCTCCTCGATTGCGGCGAGCCTCCTGCAACAGCACGGCATCACGGATTTCGCAGAGTTGATCGGCGGCATCACGGCCTGGGAGTCGGCCCGGCTCCAGACCGTGGCCTGACACCAGGTGCCTTGACAGTCGTGATACGATGCATCCGTGGTGCATAACGCCGGTCGATTCTGTCGCAACGCAACAAGAGCAATACACGCTGGTCTGCCAAGCGCCGGGAGGAGAGCGCTGACCCTGACCGCTAGCGGGATCGCGCTTGCGATCATCTCCGGCCTTTTCGCGCAGGAGCCGCCGCTGGCGGAGGAAGCCAGGCGGCAGTTGCGGTCGGGCGACTTTAAGGCGGCCGCCGCTTCCTACCGTCGGCTCGTCGAGCAGGGGCCTGCGTCGGACGAGGCCCGCGCGACCCTGGTTCGCGCTCTCGTAAGGAACGGCGACCTGGCAGAGGCGTCCCTGGAGCTTGACAAGGCACTTCAGGTGGCGCCGAATTCGGCGGCCGTGCAGGTGGCGGCCGGCGACGTCTTCTTTCGCAGGGCCGCGTTCCATAAGGCTTTGGCGGCCTACCAGAAAGCCTCCGAGCTCGATGCCCGATATGCGCCCGCCTGGCTGGGGCTCAGCCGCGTCTCCTACTGTCTTTCCTTGAGTCGGAGCGCGCAAAACCATATCCGGAAAGCGCACGAGTGCGCCCCCGACGACCCGGACGTGCTGGCGGCATGGGCCTCGCTTTTGCGTTCCCGGCCAGACCACATTGCCGCCCTTGAGCGTGTCCTGGCCTCCTATGACAAAGACTCTAAGCCGGCCAGGAACCTGAAGGCCCACATCGCCGCTGACAAGGCCGTGGGCGACCGCAAGACCGGAATCCTCGCCAGCCCATATCACAACGCCGAGATTCCGCTCCGCACCGTGGCGCACGGCCCCCACACGATGCACGGGTGGGCCTTGCGAGTCGGCTTCAATGACAAGGAACCCATCAGCCTTCTTCTCGACACCGGCGCTGGCGGAATCTCCGTGAGCCGTCGCGCTGCCGATAGGTTCCGGCTCGAGTACCTGGGGGAGGAAGGACCCGAGCTATTGGGCGTGGGCGATGAAAAGCCGGTTCCTTTCCGGCTGGCGCTGGCCAAGAAAGTCCAGGTGGGAGACGTGATTTTCGAGAATCACACCGTCACCGTGGCGGACCGGACCAGGGATGCCGATGCGGATGGATTGATCGGCACGGATGTCTTCAGCCAGTTTCTAGTCAGGCTTGACTTCCCCAAGGGCAAACTGCGGCTGACGACATTTCCCAACCAGACGGCCCCCCCGAACTTCTCCGAGGG
>JACQDG010000100.1 GCA_016201185.1 Acidobacteriota bacterium
CAGAATGCCGCCCTTGCCGGCCACGTGCGGGGCGAACGCGGCCTCGCCGGTCTTCACCCAGTAGGTCTTGCCGGGCTCCAGGAACACTACGAAGACATCGTCGCCCTCGGCCAGGCGCACCTGGAATCTGGCGTCGCCGGCCGCAGCGACAACCGCCAGTTGCGGAAACACGATGGGCGATATTTGCTTCTTTGGGTCGACCAGCGTGCGGTGACCGTCGGCGAACAGTTGCAGCTCGGCGCCGAAGTAGCCGATCCACTCGGCATCGTCGTCCCAACTGCTGCGCGCCAGCAGCCGCCCGCCGATTTCATCATAGAGGTAAAGGGGGACGTTGTAGTAGCTCAGCCCGGGCTGGTAGGGGTTCATCCAGAGGAATTCGTAAGGAGCACCGGAAAGCGTGCCGAGGCGATAGATGTCGTGCGTGATCCAGCCCTGCAGGAACTGCGTCTCGACGGCGTTGGTCTCATAAGCGGAGGTCAGCAGCTCGGCCACCCGCGCCAGCTCGCCCTGGAGTTCGGGATCGGAGCGGGCGGTGAACCGCTCGGAAGGCTGGTGGAAGCGGTGGCCGGCGATCGTGACCGGGGGAGGATAGCATTCGAGCAGCAAGTAATACGGGAGCTGCTTGAAGAAAACCGGGGCCTGGTTCCACAAGTCGAAGTTAAGGTTGTGCTGCGCCGCATGGCACATCTCGAGGAAAGCGACGCGATCGGCCGGGGCGTCGAGCAGGCCGCCGCCCTCCTGCAGTATAGGCAGGAATTCTTTTTTCCAGCGCTTCTCAAAGGCCGTCGCAAGGGCCGCCTCCGAGCCAGGCCAGTCGTCAGCCAGCGAGATTGCCGCCAGCGCCGCGGCGGAAAAAGACCGGATCCCCGGCCGCGCGGCGCCAGATTCCACGCCGCGCGCCATTCGCTTGGCCAACCTGGCGCGATCTTTCTCGTCAATCAGGGGATAACACCAATCAAAGACGACAGCCAGCAAGCGCAGTTCCCCCCAGCCGGGGGCTTCCGCACCGCTCGTCCGCTCGAGGGCCCAATTGACGGCCAGCCGCCCGGCATGTTCGTCGCCCGCGACCTGGTATTCCAGGGCCTGCACTAGTGGCTCTTCCGGAAGCGGACGGCCGCTTTTCAGAAGCAGCTCCAATTGCTGCCAGCGGATGGAATCCCTCTCCCGCTCGCGCCGCAGCAGCCGCAGCCGCCGGGTATCGAGCCACAGCCGGGGATGCTCGGTGTAGACCCGATAGCTCTGCTCGCACTCCGCCGCGATCGGCAGCAGGCAGGCGAGGATCAGAAGCGCTTTGGGAATGCCCATGGGCGGGAGGGTTGCTTTCTCCCCACCATTACCATAGGCTTTGAGGAAAACGCCAACGGAGGCGGACTATGCTGACATCCAGCCGGTTCGATCGGCGCCGGTTCGTGGCGACCACGCTGGCCGCGAGCCAGGCGGTGGTCTATGGTGTAGGATCCAGCCCGAAGATCCGTGTAGGAGTCATCGGCAGCGGCGGTCGCGGGCGCTACCTGACATCGGTGCTTAAAGAGGATCCCAACGCCGAGGTGCGAGCAGTCTGCGACGTCTACGAGCCGAATCTGCAGAAGGGACTGGCCGTCGCGGGCGCCGGCGCCAGATCCTACAGCGATCACCTCCGCCTGCTCGAAGACAAAGAAATCAACGCCGTCATCATCGCCACCCCGGACCATTGGCACGCCCGGATGATCCTCGACGCCGTGGCGGCGGGAAAGGATGTTTACGTCGAAAAGCCCATGTGCCACACCATCGAGGAGGGCTTTCGGGTGATCGAGGCGGTGAAGAAGTCGGGCCGCATCGTCTCGGTGGGCACGCAGCGGCGCAGCTACGACATCTTCCTGGAAGCCAAAAAGATCGTCGATTCCGGCCGGCTCGGCCAGGTGCACCTGGTCACGGCCTGGTGGATGAACTATCAGGAGTCTCTTTACCGGCCCGGGCTGGGAGGGAAGCTCGATTGGAATCGCTGGCTGGGGCCGGCCCGCGCCCGCCCGCTGGATGAGACTCGATTTTTCAACTGGTACTACTTTTGGGATTACTCGGGCGGCCTGATGGTCGGCCAGGCGGCCCACGTCATCGACGCCATCCACTGGTTCATGAACGCCATCTATCCCACGGCGGTCACCTGTTGCGGAGCGAAGGTGCACCTGGAAGGCTCCGAGGTGCCGGAAACGACCAGCATGACGGTGGAGTACCCGGAAGACTTCCTGGCGGTTTTCTCGGTCGGCTACCGGGCGATGAAGTACGCGCCCTCCAATGACCAGATCAAGCAGTTCCACGGCACGAAGGCCCGGCTGGACATGCGCCGCGAGTCGTTCCTCCTTTATCCGGGGAGCCGTGAAGAAGAGTTGCGGCCTGAGGTGGAGCGCAGGCAGTTTGGGAGTTTCGAGCGGGCCACCCGGGCGCATATCGCCAACTTCCTGGAGTGCGTCCGGACACGCCAGGCCCCCAATGCTACTGTCGAGATGGGCCAGCAGACTAACGTGGTGCTCGCCATGGCCATGGAATCGCTGCGGACCGGCCGCCGGGTGCGGTGGAATGCGGCGGCGCGGAGGACTGAAAGCTAACCAATGAGGCCACCCCGCCTCACCGCTGTGTCCAAGTGACTCATCCCCCACACCACTGACTGAAATTCGTCTTTCTTTTTCAATAAGTTACAGGTTGAATAGCTTGGGTACAAAGATGCAACATGAAAGGACGAATTGGTGCTAGACAACACCTCTTCAAACCTGCCCTCTGCTGTATCCGGCAGGGTGCGGGGCATTAGGTTAGAGGACAACGTGCTTGCGGGAGCCGGTGTTTCGTGCATTACAACCTGATGCTTCGTGCTGCTGGGTACAACAGAGGGTTTTTTAGTCTGATCCCCTCCCCGGATTCAGACACCGGAATCTTCCCGGCGTTCCTGGTGAGGCTTTGGACGCGGACTTCGCCAGGGGCGGTGCAGCGGGTGCTGTGCGGTTCGGGAAAGACTGGCATCGGATCCGTCGAGTCCATGCGGGCTCTGGTTATACCATCGCTTCAGGTGGCCGGCGCAGATCTTGCCCTTTTCGCCAGGCTGGTTGCAGGCCCTCTGGCGGGGGACACGGCGCTTAACGAGCGTCCCGTCAGACAGCGTATCTACAAGATTCTTAATGGGTTGTTTGCTTTCAGCGGGTTGGCCCTGGGGGGCCGCTGCTTCGGCTTCCACCGCCATTTCGGCTCTCCTCGAGGGGGTTCTAAGCCGGCCAGTATACCACCGGCCGGACTAGCGGCAAGGCCTGCTGGGGTTGAAAATTTTCTTCCTGGGCCGGTTGCATTTTGGCCCCGATCCGCGTACAATGCGGCAATCATCGGCTGGGGCTCTGGCCGGCCGAGGGTGGCCTGCACAGTTTTCTGCAACCGCGAGAGAACTTCCCGCGTCAGATGGGTTGGTCCAAACAGGACGAAAGCCCGGTTAGCGACTTGGTTTCATAACTTATTTTCTTAGCCAGTGGTCGTTGCCGGTAGTGAGAGCCGGTGGGACCACCGGGAGGCAAAAATCCAGGAGTCGAAAACTGGAAGACGGAGTCTAATACGAGGGAACGCGAAGGACGATAAGAACGTAGTTTAGACGGGGCGGCGTGGGGCCGAACCGGGACGGGAGGCAGTTATGGCGAAGACGATCAGCAAGCACCTGACGAAGGCTCAGGTTAACCACTACAAACGGATGCTGGAGGAGAAAGCCGTCGAGCTTCGCAAGAACATGTTAGCGCCGGCCGCGGCCAGTATTGTGGCCCGCCGGGAGGAGCCGGTAGACGTGGCGGATCTTTCCACCCAGAGCCACGAGGAGTGGATCTTTCTGAATCGCAACAGCCTGGACATGAGCCTGTTGCGGCAAATCAAGGACGCCCTGCTGCGCATTGAAGAACAGAGCTATGGCATCTGCCAGAGCTGCGAGACGCCCATCTCCATCAAGCGTCTGGAAGCTGTGCCGTGGGCAACTTACTGCATCAGCTGCCAGGAGCGCCAGGGTTCCTGGCACAACTGATTCTGTCGGGAGGGCGGGCGTGTAGCTGACGCCCGCCTTTCCTGAACCTGCTGCATTTCTCCCGCAAGAGCCTATGATGCTTTTGGAGCTGCGCCGGTACGCGATCCGGAGCCGGACGCGCATCCGGTTTACTCTGCCGCAGGCCGGGGCATGCATGGTTGATGAACACGGCGTGCTGAAGCTGCCTGCTTTGCGCTCGGTTCCCGAGTTCCGGCTGGACTCTTCCCTCGACGAGGCCGACCAATTCGTTCTGGAACCAGTCGAGGATTCCTCCCGGCCGAGGAAGATCTCCCGCCAGGAATTGCTGGCCCTGTTAGGAACAACGCCCAAGGCGGAGCACGGCAGCGAGGAATAGGAACAGATACTGTCACCCATCCTGTTTTCAGCAGGAGATTGAGAGCCAGCTGGCCTCATATTGAGCGATTCATCTTAGCTAGCTCCGCGAGTGACAACCGGCCCGTATAGACCGCCATGCCGAGGGCGGCGTGGACCCCGATTTCCGCCAGCGCCTGAATTTCCTCCAGCGTGGTGATGCCGCCGGCGGCGGTGATTTCGTGCTTTGTCCCAGCACGCAGGCGGCGGAACCAGTCGAGGTCGGTCCCTGCGAGCATTCCCTCTTTATCTATGTCAGTGCAGAGGAAGCCCGAGCAGTAAGGCTCGAGTTGCGCGAGCACTTCCTCGGCGGAAAACGGCGTGGCTTCGCGCCAGCCCTTCACCACAACTTTCCCTTTCATAGAGTCCAGCGCGAGGATGATGCACTCGCGACCGACGGTAGCGTCGAGAGCTTCCAGCAACGGCCGGTTCACGCCCTCGGCGGTGAAGGCGGCGGTGCCGACGATGACGCGGTAGGCGCCGGCTTCGATCAGGGCCCGGGCGCGCTCGGGGGTGCGGACGCCGCCGCCCACCCGGGCTACCGCGCACGCGGCCAACTCGCGCACGATGGAGTCATTGGACCCCTGCCCCAGAGCTGCATCTAAGTCGATCACTTGGATCTGGGGGAAGGCGGCAAATTTCTCGAGCATCCGGAGCGGCGGCTCGGCTTCCAGGGCCTTTTCCCGCCCCTGGCGAAGCTGCACCACTTTTCCGCCCATCAGATCGATGCAGGGGATGATCACGGGCCGGGCCTTACGGGAACGCCGTGCCGGGCGAGGATTTCCTTGAGCCCGCCGATGGTGTACGTGCCGTAGTGGAAGATGGAGGCGGCCAGGGCGGCATCGGCCTCGCCTTCCTCGAGCACGCGGACGAAATCCTCCGGGCGACCGCCGCCGCCGCTGGCAATGACCGGAACGCGGGTGGCGCGAGAGACGGCGCGGGTCAGCTCGCAGTCAAAGCCCGCCTGGGTGCCGTCACGGTCCATCGAGGTGAGCAGGATTTCTCCGGCCCCCAGTTGCTCGCCGCGTCGGGCCCACTCGATGGCATCCAGGCCCGTGTCGTGCCGACCGCCATAGGTGAATACGTTCCAGTTGTCCGGCGAATGTCGCCGCGCGTCGATGGCCAGTACGACGGCTTGGGCGCCGAACTCTTCAGACAGCTCGGTGATCAGCTCGGGCCGCTCCACCGCAGCGGTGTTGACGGAAACCTTATCGGCGCCGGCCAGCAGGATGCGCCGGGCGTCGGCCACACTGCGCACGCCTCCGCCCACGGCCAGGGGGATGAAGACGCGGCGGGCGGTCCGCTCCACGGCTTCGATCAGGATGTCCCGGCGATCGCTCGAAGCGGTGATGTCGAGGAACACCAGCTCGTCGGCGCCGGCCTGGTTGTAAGCTTCCGCCAGCTCGACTGGGTCGCCAGCGTCACGAAGCTGTACAAAGTGGATGCCCTTGACCACGCGGCCGTCCTTCACGTCGAGACAGGGAATAATGCGCTTAGCCAACAAAGTTTTTTACGACCTGTTGCCCTAAGGGGCCGGACTTCTCGGTATGGAATTGCACGCCGAAGATGTTATCCGACTCCAAGGCAGCGGCATAGCGCACGGCGTAATAGACGAAAGCCGCGGCTCGGTCCCCGGCGACCGATTCGGGCACATAGTAGCTATGCGCGAAGTAGACATAGGGGCGCTTGGGCAAGCCGTGGAACAAGGCAGGATCGCCCCGCAGCTCCAGTTCGTTCCAGCCCATGTGCGGCGCCCGGACGCCCTCGGGGAAACGCTCGACGGCGCCTGGAAAAATGCCCAGGCCCTTTACATCCGGGGCTTCGGCGCTCGAGTCGAACAACGCCTGCATGCCGAGGCAGATGCCCAGAAACGGTACGCCGGCTGTGAGGCGCCCAATCAGGACCTCGCGCGCAGCCATCCGGTCGAGCGCGCGCATCATCTGTCCGAAATGGCCGACGCCGGGCAGGATAATCTTCTCCGCGCGGGCCAGGCCCGCGGCATCGCGGACGATTTCGTAGCGCGCGCCGAGGGCGGCCAGGGTGTTTTGTACCGAGCGAAGGTTGCCGGCGCCGTAATCGAGGATGGCGATCATAAGAGCCCTTTCGTACTCGGCAGCAGATTGCGCAACCGGCGGTCGGTCGAGCAGGCGTATTTCATGGCGCGGGCGAAACACTTGAAGATGGCTTCGATCTTGTGATGGTTGGAGCGGCCATAGAGTACACGGGCGTGCAAGTTGGCCCCGGCGTGATTCACAAAGCCGCTGAAGAAGTCCTCGACAAGCTCGGCCTGCAGATCGCCCACGAGGCGGACTCGAACCAGGTCCCGGTAAACCAGTGCGGGCCGGCCCCCCAGATCGACCGCCACCACCGCCAGCGTCTCATCCATGGGCAGCACGAAGTACCCGGCGCGGTTGATACCCTTGCGGTCCCCCAGGGCCTTCCGAAAGCACTGGCCGAGGACAATGCCCACGTCCTCGACCGTGTGGTGCTGGTCAACGTCGAGATCGCCGCGGGCCTGGAGGCCCAGATCGAAGCCGCCGTGCCTGGTGAACAGCTCGAGCATGTGATCGAGGAAACGGACTCCGGTCGTAATGTTGTAGCGGCCGCGACCCTCAATCCGGAGACGGGCGCGGATTTGCGTTTCCTTCGTGTAGCGCTCGATGGCGGCGGTTCTCACTTCAACACCTGCTCCAGCTCGTTAATGTTGTCGACGACGGCGCGGGCGCCTTCCTGGCGGAACAGCTCGACCAGCTCGGCCCGGCGCGAGTCTTGTTGCGGCGCCACGCCGATGAACCCCACCCCGGCGCGGCCAGCGCTTTTGGCGTCGTCCACCGTGTCGCCGACGTAAACAACTTCGACGCCAGGGAAGGTCGCGCAGATTTTCAGCAGGCCGTCCGGGGCGGGCTTGAGGTTCTCCACGTCGTCATTACCGATGAGGGGATCAAACACCGCCTGCGCGCCGAAGCGGTCGAGGGTGAGCCGGGTCTCGCTGCGCGTCCGCCCGGTAAAGATCGCCAGGCGCCAGTCTTTCGCCAACTGCTCGAACAGCCCGTCGCGGGCGACCCACCGCTCTCGCAAGATCAGCCCGTCGCTGTTCTCTCCCAGAAAAATCCGCTGGAAGTGATCGACGATCTCCTGATACTTCGGATGGCAGCCGAAATCCTGGATGACCTTCTTACACAGCGCCCAGTCGTCGTTGTAGCCGCCGAGGTTCTTGATCTGCTGGATGTCGTCCCTCGTGACGCGACGGCTGGTGAAGTGCTCGATGGTGCGGATGATCGTCTCGCGGTAGGAGTCGGTTACGTCCACCAGCACGCCGTCCACGTCGAAAACCAGAACGCCGCGCATCACAGCACCTCCCGCAAGGCGGCCAGGAAGCGCCGTACCTGGGCCCGGTTGCCGACTGTGACGCGGACGGACCCGGGGATTTCGAAACTGCGGTCGCGGACCAGGATCCCTGCTTCCCGCAATCGGATGCAAACTTCCTTCGCGCGGTCTCCGAAATGCGCCAGGACAAAATTACCCGCGCTCGGAGCGTAGGGAACCTTCAAGCGCCGCAGGCCCCGGCACAACTGCTCGCGCGCCTTCACGACTTCGGCCGCGTAACGCTCGATGTAGGCTCGGTCTTCCACCGCTTCGGCGGCGCAAATCACGGCCAGGGAATTCACACTGTAAGGAGACTGCGCCTTGTGCAGGTAAGCGATATTCTCTGGCTGGGAAAGCAGGCAGCCCAGACGCAGCCCAGCCAGGCCGTAGACCTTGGAGAAGGTGCGGCTCACAAAAAGATTGGGGTAGTGCGGGATAAGCCCCAGGGCTGTCGTGCCGTGGAACTCGAAGTAAGCCTCATCGATCAGGACCGCCGCGTTCTGCGCCTTTTCGAGGATGCGGTGAACGTCCGCCAGGTCCACGGCCGTGCCCGTGGGATTGTTCGGGTTGGCGATGAGCACGGCGCGGGTCTCCGGCGTGATGGCCGAAAGCAGCTCATCCCGCGGGAAGGTCAGGTCAGGCCGGCGGAACGGGACTTCCGTGATGACCGCGCCTGCCGCCTGGGCGTAGAAACGATACATGGGAAAAGAAGGAGAAAGCAGGGCCACCGGTTCATTGTCGTCCACGTAGGTATTCACCACGAGCTGGATCGCCTCGTCGGTGCCATTGGTGAAAAGCAGCGCGTCCGGCGCAACGTTGAAGAAAGCGGCCAGCTTCTGCCGGACGGCTTCGTATTCTGGATAAAGAGACAGGCGCTCTCGCGACGCCAAGCGCCGCAGGGCCCGAAGCACGCGCGGTGAGCAGCCCACGGTGTTCTCATTAAAATCGAGGCGCAGCTTGCCCTCGCGGC
>JACQDG010000106.1 GCA_016201185.1 Acidobacteriota bacterium
CCGGCGGCTGCCGCCACCGGCCGGCTGACCCTGGCGCCCAACGCCGTGGTCCGCGAGGTGACCGTGGACAAGAACACGGGCCGTGCCGACGGAGTTTCCTTTGTGGACCGCCTCACCCGGCGGGAATACCAGGCCCGGGCCCGCGTGGTCATTCTGGCAGCCTCCTGCCTGGAGTCCACCCGGATACTGCTGAATTCTCTGTCTCGGCGGTATCCAAACGGCCTGGCCAACTCCAGCGGCGCGCTGGGCCATTACCTGTTCGATCAATTCTACGTAAAGAATGTCGTCCAGTGCGTGGTGCCCGAGTTGCGCAACAAGATCCTGACCCCCGGCATGACCGGCGGGGGAGGGTACACGGTCCGCTTCCGCAACGTCAAGGAGAAGGACACGCGCTTCCTGCGCGGCTACGCCTACGACTTTTCCAGCCGCGGGACGCCGGACGCCAAATATTTCCCGCTGTACGGCGAGGCTCTGAAAGAGGCGCTCGACGCCCACGCCGGCGCCGGCTTCACCATGACCACCATGGGTGAGGTCTTGCCGCGCTTTGAGAATCACGTGCGCATCAGCAAGCACAAGAAGGACGCCTGGGGCATCCCCGTGCTGCATATCAGCCAGAAGTACGGCGAAAACGAGTTTGCCCTGGCGAAGGATTCCATGGAAACGGCCGAGGAGATGTGCCGCCGGGCCGGTTTTGAGGTGATGGGAAAGCACGACGACATGGTCCCGCCTGGGGAAAGTATCCACGAGCTGGGAACCTGCCGCATGGGCGACGACCCGAAAACCAGCGTGCTTAACAAGTACAACCAGGCCCACGACGTGAAGAACCTGTTTGTGGTGGACGGCTCGAGTTTTGTTTCCGGCGGCTGCCAGAACCCGACGCTCACCATGGTGGCGCTGACGCTGCGCGCCTCGGATTACCTGGCCGAGGAGATGCGCAAGGGGAACCTTTGAAACCGCCGATGAACGCCGATTAACGCCGATGAAAACCACCGTGTTCATCCGTGGTTCCACCCGGTTTTTCCCGGCGGGCCTGCCTCGTTTTTGGGTTCGCTTTGAGAGCCTCCCGGTTGGCCGACGGCCCTCCAGACTTGTGATCCGGACTTTGTAAGTGTCTGAACACAGGGGGCTTGGCTCATAAGAATGCTTTATTGTCCGGACGCAGGATTTGGCTTTGTTTGGCATTTTTTTATTTTGCCGCGCATTTTTTTATCTGCTGCGCAGGGGCACTGTAGGGACTTGCGCGGGGCGGAAGCGGCGGGCGGCGGGTAGGGGGCATCCACAGGGCATTCTCTAGATCCATGGTGAGGGCGGGGTGGGGGTGCCGCGTGGCGACGGCGTCGCAAGTAGCTGGAAAGGCGGGCAGAAAATGCGTGAATTCGCCGTGATTATTTGGGCTCGCCGGAGGGCTGGCTTTGGAGATCAGAATTATCGTAGCGCCAGCGTGCCCGGGTAGTATTCTAATTGCAACATGAGCCAGCGGGTCATAGGTTATGCCGGAGCAGAAAAGGCCCTTCGGTTGTGGGCAAAGCTTGGAGCACAGATCGGTTTGAGCCAAGACAAAGGGTCAGTGGACTGGGGGACCGCCCAGTTACTGATCGAAGCGGCCCGTGGTCTGCTCCTTGTGGAAAGCGAGAGGCTGGAAGACCTTCTGCGGCGGTCCGATGAGTGCCTCGCCCCGCTGAGTGATCCCCTGGATACCGATTTCGGACTGCACCGGTGGCTCGAGAGCGCGCGAGAAGAGTCGTACTCAGACTGGCTGGAGTGGATCGTGCGACAAGTGGAGCGACCGGACCTGGTCTTTCGGCTGTTCGGGATTCGACCGCCGGATGACGTCTCGGAATGGCTAGGGCTGGCGCCGGAAATGCTCCAGCGGGAAGTTCCCGTCGCGATGGGGGAGGAAGGGCGGGCAGGCCGCCTGGATCTGATAGTGCGATATCGGGACCGGGCCTCCATTGTGATAGAGGTTAAGCTCACCCGCACCGATGTGGCCGCAACCAAGAAGCAAAAGGGATACAAGTCCTCCGTTGAGGCCGAAGTGGGGCCGGGACTCAAGCCTTCGTTTGTACTGCTTGCTCTGGACTCCGAGGAGCCGTTCGTGGAGGGTTTTGAAGTTAGACGCTGGCGCGACTTCTGCTTGGCTCTGCGCCGAATGATCCCGGGCTTGCGGAGAAGGAAGGGAGTTGTCCCCGCCTGCATGGCTCTTGCGTTTGCCGGCGCAGTGGAACAGAACGTATTGGAGCTGCCGTCCCAGCCCCTGAAGAAAATCAAGGCTGGACGATTAATCGACCTTGCGGAAAGCATCTCGTATCTGGAGGAGTTTCTGAACGGTATGGGGGAGCTATGAAGCCCAGAGTCGAAAGCAATGGTAGGCCCAGCGACGCCCGGCACCAGTTTATGGAAACCGGAGCCTCCACCTACCTGGAGGCGCTCGCCGCGGTGGGAAAGTTTCAGCGTGAGGTCTGGGAAGCGTGCAGCAGCGTTTTCAAGGAACGCGCGAAAGAACTCGGCGATGCCCTTGGGCAGCCGGTGGACGCCGGTGAAATCAGCATCCATCAGTGGCCGGGGCAACTATTGAAGTTCGACGGATTCTATGCCATCCTTGGCGCCAAAGTGCAGCTCAGGCAGGTGGCGACCCTTTACTGCTACGTGTGGTGGGGATATGAGGATAGCGCAGAAGCCTTCGTCCGCGCGGTTGTCGCGGTGTATGCGGAAGCCGCCGAGGTTCGGAAGAAGCTATTGAGTTCTTTCCGGGCCGAGGCCAAATCGAGGATCAAGGACGATAGCGGGGAGATCTACCTTCAGGAACCCATCCCTCCCGACGAGTTCCCCAACCTCCAGCAGAAGTTGAATGACCTGCTCACCGAGTGGATCGGGCTGTGGAAGAAGATCGGAGGTCTGAAGCTCCACCTGAAATAGCCTTGACTCTGGTGCTCGTGCTCTTTTCCGCAGCCCAGCCCGGCCATCAAGCTGGTAACCGCCAGGCCCGCGAAGTGAAGAACCTGTCCGTGGTGGACGGCTCGAGCTTTGTTTCCGGCGGCGCGCAGAACCCCACCCTCACCATGGTCGCTCTGACCCTCCGCGCCACGGATTACCTGGCCGAAGAAATGCGGAAGGGGAATCTCTGAAACCGCCGATGAACGCAGATCAACGCCGATGAAAACCACCGTGTTCATCTGTGGCTTTCAGTCGGTTTTTCCCGGCAGGCCTGTTTTTTTTCCTCTACCTCCTTCATCCGCTCGGCGATCCGCTTTTCCGCGCCGCGCTCGGTCGGGAAGTAATACCTCCGCCCGCGCAGCGACTCCGGCAGGCATTCCATCCCCGTCACGGCGTCCTCGGACTGGTGGGCGTGCTCGTAGCCTTTTCCGTAGCCCAGACCGGCCATCAACCC
>JACQDG010000107.1 GCA_016201185.1 Acidobacteriota bacterium
CGGCTCGGCACCGGCGTGATCGCCACCGCCCTGAAGCGCGGCACGGCGCGCCAGGAACACGTCGCGGCCGCCATCGCATCCATGCTCCAGTTGAACGGCAAAGCCTCCGAAATCATGCTGCGCCACCCGGTCCACGCCTGCACGGACATCACGGGCTTCGGGCTGGTGGGACACGCGCGGGAGATGGCCGCGGCCAGCCACGTGACCATAGATATTAACATTGCCCAGATAGAATTCCTTCCCGGGGCTCTCGAATACTCGGCTCAAGGCGCGCTGGCGGGAGGGCTGAAGAACAACCGCGAGTACTTTTCCTGCGCTGTGGAGTACGCCGGGCCCGTGGCGCCGGAAGTGGACAACCTGCTTTACGATCCGCAGACTTCCGGGGGCCTGTTTATTTCGGCGGCCGCAGAAAGCGCGGAAAGGCTGGCCGAAGAACTACGGGCGGCGGGCCTGCCGGCGCGCATAGTAGGAGAAGTCCGAACCCGCGGCCCCAAGCCCCTGGCGGTTTGCTAAGCGGGCTATCACGCCGCAACCATCATCACCGGAGATGTGACATGCGAAAGTTCATAGTCTTGGGGGTCGTGGCCGGGGCTCTGTTGTGGATCTTCCGCGAACGGGTTTTCAGCGTCTTGGACTTTTTGAGACAGGCCGGGCTGACTCATCCGTAGATGAAGAATGTCAATTGCCTGCCGGGTGTTATTTAGGCTGCCAAGCCATTGAGAAGTTCTCCAGCTTGAAGCCGGGCGCGACCTGGCGAGTTGTGGCATAGCGATAGAGCGCGGCGACGAAGATGCCTTGCACGGTGGCGCTGACTACGGACAGCAGGAGCAAGTACAATACGAGGACAACGGCGCCCAGGAGCAGCCCGCCGGTCCGGCCCGACGCTGCCGCGAGAGCAAACAGCGCGAAACCCGGCAACGACAACAGGAAAAAGGTCAGCCCGAAGCTGAACCCGCCCACCACGTTCTCGCCCCAGTTGTCGCGGAATAGTCGCGCCGAGTGCTTCAGCGCGTCGATGGGGCCCAGGTTTTCAAAGGCGAGCACGGGCGCGACGAAGTAGCTGGCCAGCGTCCAGGCCACGCCGATCAACTTGACCACCAGCCGGCCGAGCCAGTCCAAGCGCTGTTCGATGAGCCGGAGGATGGTCCCGACCGTAGCCGCCAGCAGAGCCCACTCGAGGATCTTACCTTTGCGTTCCCACGCCAGGCGCATGCTATCGCGGATGGTGGCGTGGCCGCCCAACAAGCGGCTCGCGGCCACATTCACCAGCGCGACGTTGAAAAACACGATCACAAAGTAGTTGGCCGCGTAAAAAAGGAAGATGCCGGGGAAAATCAGGGGCGCGCCCGGGCGCCAGTGGGAGTCGGCAGCCAGCGAGGACTTCACGTAGGGCAGGGCCATGAGTCCTCCGCCCAGAAGGAGGAAAGCGGACACCAGCAGGCAGGAAATCCCCGAAGCAATGGGCAGCAACAACAATTCTCTATCGTCCCGCAGTACGGAGAAGCTCTGCTTCACCAGTTCCCAGCTTCGCGTGATTCTTCCCATCTCAAACTCCTTCCCGCTGGCATCCCCGCGCGGATCGCAGTCATTCCAACCGGCGCGCAGACTTCCTCGAGCTCTGCTTCCGCCAGCCCACTGAAATCCAACCTGGGCATTTGGGCGGAAGCATATCACGCGGCGCTTGATCGTTCAACTTAACACGGCTTCCCAAGCTGTTCGATCCCACGGCGGCGGGCCTGTGAAGGGCATGGTAGGCGAGGTCCGAACGCGCGGGGCCGAAGCCGCTGGTGGTTCGCTGAGCAATGTACTCGCGGCGGGCTTCCTCGATCTTTTCGGCGAGTTACACGGCACGCTGAACGGGTTATTTTCGTCCCCACACCGCACGGGTCACCGTCCATCGCGTCCCGGAAAGAAAGCCGCTTTCATCTGCCAAGCGTGTTACGATCCTTTCACCAGGAGGCGTTTATGCGATACGTCCTTGTTTTGGCGATTCTCAGTCTTAGTCTCCCCGCAGCGGCGCAGACGGTGGAGGCGGACCGCCAGACGCTCCAGGCATTGCTTGTCGAAGTCCAGCAACTACGCGTTGCCATTGAGCGCTCCACTCTTCTCGGGACCCGGACGCAGATCGCGATCGAGCGTTTGCAAATGCACGAAAGCCGCACGGCGCGGCTTTCGCAGGAATTGGACGGGGTGCGGCGGGAGATCACCAATCTGCAGGCTGAGCAAGCGCGCCTGGCGGCACAGGTGAAAGACCTGGAAGATCAGATCCCTCCCCTGACCGATCCGCTCAGGCGCAAGGACATGGAAGGGCAGGTGAAGGAAGGAAAGTTGCGTCTGGAGCAGTGGTCCTCGCAGGAACAGCAGAGGCGGACCCGAGAGATGGAACTTGCTAACCGGCTGCAGACCGAGCAGGCTGCACGACCGGATCAACCAGATGGAGCGCGCCCTCGACACAGCTATTCAGCAGATTACCGGCGGGCGGTAACCTGATGCAGATTCAGCCCTGTTACGCTGCGGGCTGTTTTTTGGGGATCGGTTGGTCGATGCGGGCAAACAGGCACCCAGAAATTGTTCCGGCCGGAACGCGACCACTGGAACACGCCATGGGCGTTACGGGGGGTTGGGCGAAGCGCCTGGTGTTTTGGGTCGCTTGCCGACTATGATCGGGGCTGTGGTTGCTTTGCGCGCTGGGCCAAATAGTGTTGATCGAGAGCTTGCCGCACGAGCGTTTTGATGACCGCTTGACGGCTAACGTTGAGATCCCGAGCGGCTTTGTCAAGTTCTTCCAACATGGCGGCAGTGAGGTCCACGTTGACGCGCTGAATCGGTTGGACCATACGCCCCTGGCTCTTGAAGAAACCAGAAATGTCCTTCCCTCGATCTCGAAGGTGAAGCGCATGCTTAATATAACTGTTATACCACTTTCGGGAGCGGCCGCGCGAGGGTCACACTGTTGGGTAGTGGTCTAGTTTGGCAAGTAGGGCCACAGTGTCTTCAAACCCCCATGCCATCGTCTCCCTGGGCCTCTATGGCCTGGTTGCACGGGAAATCATGGTAGGATTACGGCATGGGTACAACCCAAACGCCAAAATGTCTCTGGATAGAGAACGTCGTCAAACAAGAGATTGCCCCGGCTGTAGAAGTGGAGTGCCGGAAGGACTTCGACACCAAGGACTACATTTTGTGGCTCACCATAGGTTCCAAAAGCACGCGCGTGCGCTTCACAACGGAAGCGTATGAAGATGATCGGTGGAGGCCAGTGGTCCAGGGCGCGCTCGAGGACCTTAACTCAAGCTGACTCAGTACGATAAAATGGCACTTGTTGCCCTACAGACAGCTACAATTCTGGTACTCAGATGGATTGGCCGAGTGTACTGGTCGCAGCCTTGGCACAATTGGCCGGGCCTGTTCCAAAACAGAATAATGGCCGTTGTCATTGTTTGGGGAGCGCTTCTGACCTTCGTCGCAAATCTCATTCTGGCCTTCTCTCTTACGGGATTCCCGTGGGTTTTTCTAATCGGCTCGATCCTGGCGTTTTTGTTCCTGGCCCTCCCAGCCAGGTTCGCATCTCCACCTTAATTGCAAGATAATAGACCACTACCCACTGTTGCTTCGATGCCGCGCGGGCCCAGGCCGACGGACAGGGCAGGCATGGCAATGCCCGCCCGGACATTTTACTCGCGGCGGGCTTCTTCGATCTTTTCGGCGAGCCGCGCCACGTAATGGTCGGGATTGAAGCCGGGCCAGCGGCTGGTCAGCTCTCCCCGCTTATTGAAGACCATGGTGGTGGGAATGCTTTCAATGCGGTAAAACTGCGTCAGGCCGTCCTCGAAGTAGACCTGATCGGACCACTGCAACTCCTCGATGAAGGGCTTCACCAGCGGGCGGTCCTCATCGGTGTTGATGGAAAGAAACACGACTTCCTTGTCGTTCTTGTACTTTCCCTTGAGGCGCTCGAGAAGCGGGTGCTGGAAGCGGCACGGACCACACCAGGTGGCCCAAAAGTCGAGCACCAGGACCTTGCCGCGAAAATCGGCCAGGCGGACCGAGTCGCCGCGCAAGCCGGGAAGACGGAATTCGAAGGCGTCCAGCTTGTTGGCGTTCAGACGGGCTGTCTGGGCCAGCTCCTCCCGGGCCTGAACGACCTGCGAGGTTCGGTCGTAAGCTTTTAGAAGCAGATCGCCAAGCCCGGCCTCGGAGCCGTGGAGCTTGGTGTAAAGCTCGCCCAGAGTCTTGCGGTAGTAACGGTGGTCCTCATCGGTAATCCTGGCGTCAGGGATGGAGAAGGCCTCGGCGTAATGCTCGATAGCATCGGCGAGACGGCCGGCCTTCGCCTCCCAGCGGGCAGCTTCTTGCGCCGCTTCACCGGAAGGATAAACCTGGTAGCTCCTGAGGGCCAGGGCCATGGCCTTCTCCCCTTCGCCGAGATTACCCCTGGCGCGCGCCTGGAGGACCAGCGCCCGGGCGACGGCGCGGTCGATCTCCCGCTGGGAATCAGGCTTGGCGTTTTCTCCCCCCTTGGACCGCATCTCGACGGCGCCCTTCTCGAGCCGTTCGGAGTACTGCAAAGAGCGCCGCGCCTAGTCCTGGTCGTCGGAGACAAGCAACGCCCGCGCCACCCGGTCCA
>JACQDG010000108.1 GCA_016201185.1 Acidobacteriota bacterium
CATCTCAAGCCTCAACTTTTTCTGGCTCAAGCAGGCCGTGGATGCTCTGGCCGAAAAGGCCACTGGGACTGAGGCCCGCGCGGTGAAGGGAAGGCGCCGCCTGCTCGTGTGGAAGTTCATCGGCCGCTACGCTTTGATCGGCGCGGCAGCGTATGGTATTTTGAAGTATACTGCCCGCAACATTACAGCTCTTCTTGCCGGGCTGTTTTTGTTCGTGGCGGCCATCCTGGCCGAAATTGGTTTTGAACTCATAACGGGATCCCTGCGCAAGCAACATGGAACATGAACTGTGGTTTACCGCGCTGTTGAACGACTATCTGGCGGGCGTGGCCAACGCCATCCTGGCCCTGTTTCGCGTGCACGCGCACAACCCGGCGCGACCCTGGCAGAATTTCATGGCCATGCAGATCCTGGTGGCGCTCATCCTCATCGCCCTGTTCGCCGTGCTGCGCAGGCGGCTGAGCGTGGAGCAGCCGGGGAAAATGCAGCACACTTTCGAGGTGCTGTATGACTTCCTTTCAGACCAGGGGGATGAGATCGTCGGCCATCAGGCCAACCGCTACCTGGCTTTTTTCGGCACCCTGTTCTTCTTTATTCTTTTCTGCAACCTGATCGGCATCATCCCGGGATTCGAGTCGCCCACTATGTTTATGCCGGCGCCGGTGCCGGCCGGATGCGCCATGGCGACTTTACTTTACTACAACATCCAAGGCGCGCGAGCACAGGGTCTCGGCCGCTACCTGCTGCACTTTGCCGGGCCGGTGTGGTGGCTGGCGCCGCTGATGATCCCGATTGAAATCATCAGCCACCTGGCGCGACCGCTCTCGCTCACCATCCGTCTTTTCGCTAACATGTACGCGGGCGAGCAGGTGACCATCGTCTTTCTCGGGCTGGTGCCGGTGGCGATTCCGGCCATTTTTATGGGCCTGCATGTCTTTGTTTCGTTCCTGCAGGCCTACATATTCACGCTGTTGACGATGGTCTACGTGGGCGGCGCGGTAGCCACTGAGCATTAACTTGTCTTCATAATGGCTTTATCCTCTTCCGCGTGAGCCTGGCTGTAAGAGGGGTGCCCAGGAACCACCTCCGGCAAGAGAATTCATACCAGGAGAACAGAGATGAGATTCCTTTCGATTTTGTTGTTGTTTGGAGCGGTGCTCTGCTTCGCGATGCCGGTCCTGGCACAGGGCGCGCCTCTTACTATCCCCGAAAACTACCGGCACTGGGTACCGATCGCCGCGGGCTTTTCCATGGCTATCGCGTCGGGCTTGTGCGGGCTGGGCCAGGCCCGGGCCACGGCCGCCGCAGCCGAAGGCATGGCGCGTAACCCGGCGGCGGCGCCTGCCATCCGCTTCGCCCTGATCCTGGGACTCGCCCTGATCGAGTCGCTCGCGCTGTATACGCTGGTGATCATCATCGCCAAAGTCAAGGTGGAATTCTAGTGCCGTGGGGCAGGCGGGCGCCCTTGGAACTCGCCTGCCCTTCTTCATAGAAATAATCAATCACCCAAATAGAAACTTTCGTTTTGCTCCCGGCGGCTCGCGGCGGTGAAATGGATGCTGGAGTCGCCTGATGAGACTGCTGGTGTTGGCGTTGGCGGTGTGCCTTATTACGTTCCTGATGAGCGCCCCCGCTATGGCTCAGGCAGCGGGAGCCCCGGATTCCGGCGCGGAGAAAATCGCCAAACTGGAATCGGCCCTGGCGAGCGCGCAGAGCGCCGGCGACAACGCCTGGATGCTGGTGAGCGCCGCGCTGGTATTGATGATGACCGGCCCCGGGCTGGCCCTGTTCTACGGCGGCCTGGTCCGGACCAAGAACGTGCTGGCCACCATGATGCAGAGTTTTTTCCTGATGGCCCTCATCACCGTGCTCTGGGCCATCGCCGGCTATAGCCTGGCCTTCAGCGAAGGCACGCCCTTCCTGGGCGGCGCGAAATACCTGTTCCTGCGCGGGGTGGGCGTGGAGCCCAACGCCGATTACGCCGCCACCATCCCCCACCAGACCTTCATGATGTTCCAGTTGATGTTCGCCATTATCACCCCGGCGCTGATCACCGGTGCTTTCGCCGAGCGGATAAAGTTCAGCGCGCTGGTCCTGTTCATGTGTCTATGGGTGCTGATTGTGTACATCCCGCTGGCGCACATGGTGTGGGGCAAGGGAGGGTTCCTCAACGCCTACCTGGGCGGCCGGGTGGCGTGCTTCGATTTTGCCGGCGGCACGGTGGTGCACGTCTCTTCCGGCGTCTCGGCGCTGGTCTGCGCCCTCTACCTGGGCAAGCGTCACGGCTACGCGCACGAGCCGATGAAGCCGCACAGCGTCGTGCTAAGCGTGATAGGGGCGTGCCTGCTCTGGGTCGGGTGGTTCGGCTTCAACGCCGGCAGCGCGCTGGCGGCTTCGGGGCTGGCGACCAGCGCTTTCGTCAATACCCACTTCGCGGCGGCTGCCGGCGCGCTCGGCTGGAGCGCGGGGGAATGGTTCCGGAACGGCAAGCCGAGCGTGCTGGGCGCCGTCTCCGGCGCGGTGGCTGGACTGGTGGCCATCACCCCGGGCTCCGGCTTTGTCAAGCCTATGCCTGCGCTGTTGATCGGCCTGCTGGCCGGCTTGGTTTGCTTCTACATGGTCGTGGTGATCAAGGGCAAGATGGGCTACGACGATTCGCTCGATGCCTTCGGGGTCCACGGCGCCGGCGGTACTTTGGGCGCGCTTCTGACCGGCGTTTTTGCCACCAACGCCATCAACAATGCCTTGAAGAGGCCCGACGGACACGCCGTCGCCCTCGGTCTGGCCGACGGCCACCCCGGCCAGATCCTGAACCAGTTCTGGGGCGTGCTGATCGCCTGGGTTCTGGCCGGGGTTGGCACCTGGATCATCCTCAAGGTAGTGGACCTGATACTCGGCGTGCGGGTCAGCCGGGAGGAGGAGATCGAGGGCCTCGACCTGACCCAGCACGGCGAAGAAGCCTACAACTACGAGGGATGAGGGGGCGCAGATGAAAAAAATCGAAGCCATCATCCAGCCTTTCAAGCTCGAGGACGTGAAGGAAGCCCTGAAGCACGCCGGCGTCGACGGGATGACCATTACCGAGGTGCGCGGCCACGGGCGCCAGAAAGGGCATAAGGAGGTCTACCGCGGCCAGGAATACAACGTGGACCTGCTGCCCAAGATCAAGGTAGAGATCGTGGTGCCCGACGGCCGGCTTGAGGAGACGGTGAAGACGCTGGCCGACGCGGCGCGCACCGGGAAACTGGGGGACGGCAAGATCTTCGTCACCGCCGTGGAGGAGGCGATCCGCATCCGCAACAGCGACCGCGGAGAAGGGGCGCTTTGAGGCCGGGCGCACGATCCGGCGTTGTCTATGCAGGAACGGCTCGAACAGATCCGGGAGCGGTTTCTGGCCAGCGGTGGCGGGCTGGAAGCGGTAAGCGAGCGGGCGTGCGCCGTCGATGAGGCGGTGGAGCGCCTCTATGCCGGGGTTTGCGGGCCAGGCGAAACATCCGGCGCGACGATATTGGCAGTAGGCGGCTACGGCCGCCGGCAACTGTTTCCCTGGTCCGATGTGGACCTGCTGTTTTTGTTTGAGAAGCAAGGGCAGGCTGAAGCCGCCCGCGATGCGATCGCGGCTTTCCTGCGGCAACTATGGGACGCCGGGATGCGGGCCTCCCATTCCGTGCGCACTCCGGAGGAGTGCACCTCCCTGATCAACGGCAACACCGAGCTCCACATCAGCTTGCTCGACGCCCGTTATCTCGCCGGCGACAGGGCAATCGCCGCGCGGCTGGCCGAAAGGCTGACTTCCTTCTATGTCCGGGAACGGGAAGAGCTGGTACGGCGGCTGGCCCGGCTGGCCCGGGACCGGCACGCTCGCCACGGCGACACCATCTATCACCTCGAGCCCAACATCAAGGAGGCGCCCGGCGGGCTGCGCGATTTTCAACTGAGCTGCTGGCTGGCCCAGCTGAACCACGTGAGCCGTAGCGCCCCGCTTGCCCCGGCTCACTGCCCGGAAACATTTCTTCCGGAAGACTGCCGCGCCGAAGGGCTCGAGGCGAAGCGCTTCCTGTTTGCCCTGCGCTGCTATCTGCATTACCTCAATGGCCGGGACAACAATATCCTCACCTTCGAGCACCAGGAGCGGATCGCCGTCGAGGGCGGCGCCTCCTTGGCCCGTCCCGCGGCCGCCGCCTGGATGCGCGAATACTTCCGGCGCGCGCGAACCATCCACCGCCTCGCCGAGCGGATGATGGAAGAAACCGGCGCGCCAGAACATTCCTTGTTCGCCCTGTTTCGCGACCGCAAATCCCGGCTGTCGAACGCCGACTTCGCCGTTGCACGGGGCCGGGTGTTCCTCCGCCGGCCCGAGGCTCTCGAAAGCGAGCCGGGGATGGTGCTGCGCCTGTTCGAGTTCATCGCTCGCCACGGCCTCCCCATAGCAGCGGAAACCGAACGCCGGATCAAGAGCGCCCTGGCCGTCTTTCGCCTGCACCTGGAGCAGGCCCGCCGCTTCGAGTTGCGGCTGTGGGACACCGTGGCATCGATTCTGCGACTTCCGCACCCTTACCAGGCCCTGGCGGCCATGCGGGAAACCGGCGTGCTGGCGGCGCTGTTTCCCGAGCTGGAACGGATCGACTGCCTGGTGGTCCGCGACTTCTACCATCGCTACACGGTCGACGAGCACTCCCTGCAAGCTATTCGGGCGCTGGAGGAGCTTCGCCGCGCCGACAACGAGCTGAGCCGCCCCTTGGCCGGGTTGCTCGAAGAAACGGGGCAGCCCGAGCTGCTGCTGTTCGCGTTGTTGTTTCACGATTCGGGTAAGGGAGGCGAGGGAGGCAGCCATGTGTCCGCCAGCCTGGAGCTCGCCGAGGGGGCTATGGACCGCCTCCGGATGGACGAGCAGGACCGGGAGGCGGTGCGCTTCCTGATCCGCCATCACCTGGAAATGTCCGCCACCATGACCGGGCGCGACCTGGCCGACCCCGCCACCGCCCAGGCCTTTGCCGCCCGCGTCGGAACCATTGAGCGGCTCCGCCAGCTGACCCTGATGACTTACGCCGACCTGGCCGCCGTCAACCCGGAAGCCCTTACCCCGTGGCGCCAGGACCTGCTGCGGCAGCTTTATCTGGCCACTTGCCGGCAATTGACGCGCGAAATGGAAGCGTCGCGCATCGGGCCGGCCGAAGCTCCCCTGGCCGCGCAGCTAGCCGCCACGGAAGCCGACCAAGCGACCATCTGCCGCTTCCTGGAAGGCCTCCCAAAACGCTACCTGCTCACCCACTCGCCGGAGCAGATCGCCCGCCACCTCCGGCTGGAAGAAACTTTTCGTCGCAAGTCGGTGGCCATGAGCCTGGAGTTGCGGCACGCGATCTACGAACTGGTCCTGCTGGCCTCCGACCGTCCGTATCTGCTGGCGTCGATCGCCGGGACCCTTGCCTCTTTCGCGATGAACATCCTCAAGGCGGAGGCTTACTCGAACAGCAGCGGCATGGTGCTCGACACCTTCGTGTTTGCCGACCCGCTGCGCAACCTGGAGCTGAATCCGAGCGAAACCGACCGTCTGCTCTCTACCCTGGAGCGTGTGATTTTGGGAAAGATCGATGTCCGGGAGTTGCTGGCCCGGCGCCCCGCTCCTCCCCCCCGGCGGCAGGCGCGGATTTTGTCCCAGGTCTCGTTTGACAACCAGCTATCCGCGGCCGAAACCGTCTTCCACGTCATCGCCGCCGACCGCCCCGGCCTGCTCTACGATCTGGCCGCCGCCTTTTCCTTCAGCCGCTGCGACATTGATGTCGTATTGATAGATACCAAGGGCTACAAGGCCATTGACGTCTTCTATGTGCGTAGCGGCGGCCGCAAGCTGAGTGAGGAAAAGGCCCGGCAGCTCGCGGGGGAGCTGGAGCGGGCCTGCGCGGGCGAGAGCAGGGAGTAAGCCCGTTTCACCCTTTGCACCGCCGGTCCGCTTGCTCTAAGATTAAGAGCGGGTGTGTTATGCAACCAAGTGATTTGCGGCCCTACGAGAATTACAAGTGGATTGTTGCGGATCCCAGGCTGTTGGGCGGGGGGCTTGCTGTAAGAGGCACTCGCCTCTCCGTTTCTCTAATTCTTGAATGCCTGGCAAGCGGCATGACGCTCGACGACATCGACGAAAGTTTCGATCACATTTTTCCGCATGAAGCCCTGCCGGAGGTGCTTAAAGTGGCCTCCGAGCTGGCAGGCTCCATCCATGTGGCTGCTTGACGCCAACATGGATGTGCATCTGTTAGCTCTTCTCAGCGAGTTTGGTGTGCCGAGCGAAGCCGCAACGCGGCGCGGATGGGCGGCGCTGGATAACGGAGAACTGGTTTCAGCCGCTGCCGGCGCCGGGTTCACATGCCTTCTCACCCAAGATCGACTTTTCGGGGAGTCGGCCGCCGCTGCCTTGAGAGCCTTTCCGCGACTTTCGGTGGTGGTGGTGCATCTTCCCCAGAGACCCTGGCGGGAATACCGGGAGCAATTCCGTGCAGCCTGGACCGCGGATCCCCTCCGGCCCGTTCCGGGGCGCGTTGTTCACTGGCCAGCCGAAGAAGATTGAAAAAAGCGTCGTCATGCGAACAAGCTGCCAGTTACACGCCCCGCGCGGCTTCCTCTATCGCCGCCGAGAAGGTGTCGACCTCCTCGAGCGTCGTGTAGACGTTCGGGGTGACGCGGATGCAGGAGTATTCTCCGGGCACGTGCCGTGCGCGGACGTGGATGCGGTGCTTCTGCATAAGGAAATCGACCAGCTTGTCTGCATCGACGCTCGCAATGCTCATGCCGCCCAGTGCGCAGCCCTGCTCCGGATCGTAACTGGTGAGAATCTTGACGCCGGGCAGTTTTTCCACCCGCCGCGACCAGCGTTCCCGCAAGTAGCGCAGCCGCGCCGCCTTTCTTTCCGCCCCCAGGCTTTCGTGAAAATTCAGCGCCTCGGTGATGGCGTTCTTGTTGGCCACCGGCGCCGTTCCGATGTGCTCGAACTTCCGGATATCGTTCGTCATGTCCTGGGTGGAACCCATCAAGGCCCACACTCGCGGGATGTTCTCTCGTCTCACGTATAAGAAACCCGTGCCTATGGGCGCCGTCAGCCACTTGTGCAGGCTGGTCCCGTAGTAGTCGCAGGCGAGATCGTCCCGGGTGAAGGGGAACTGGGCGAAGGTGTGGCCGCCGTCAACGATGGTCTGGATGCCGCGTTCCCGGGCCATCCGGCAGATTCTCTTCACCGGAAAGATCTGGCCCGTGGTGTAAGTCATGTGGCAGAACAGGATGACCTTCGTGCGCGGCGTGATGGCTCGCTCGAAGCGCTCGTAAAGATCGTCCAGGCTGGGCGGCGGCACGGGAAAAGCGATGGTCTTGAGCACGATTCCGTCCCGGCGGGCTCGCTGGCCCCAGTTCATCAGCATGCTGGGATAGTCCTGGGTGGTGGTCAGCACCTCGTCGCCGGCCTTCAAATCGAGTCCGTACTGGACGATGGCGAGCGACTCGCTGGTGTTGCGGGTGACGGCCATCTCCTCCGGATCGCAGCCGAAGGCGGCGGCCAGGCGGCTCCGGACTCGCTCAATCTGCGGGATGAGATACTCATCCACGTAGTAAGCCGGCTGCATGTTGGTGACGTCCAGGTAATGGCGCATGGCGTCCTGCACCACCTGCGGCGAGGGGCTGACGCTGCCGTTGTTCAGGTTGATGATGTTGCGGTCGATGGTGAAGGCGTGCCGGACCCGGAACCAGAAGTCCTCGTCCCGCGCTATCTCGTCTGGCGAGCGCCCGTCGACACTCTTCGCCGCCGCCCGCACACGCTCGATGGCATCGCTTTGAAGCGCCGCCAGCGCCCCTCCCACCGCCCGAAAAAAAGATCGTCTCTCCATGCTTTCCTCCTGACTAGACCACCGGCGCGCCGATCTTCTTCAGCACCTCGCGCAATTCCGCCCGCTCTTCTCGCGTCAGCTCCCGCGACGGAGGACGGCACGGCCCGCCCGGCCGCCCGCACAACTCCAGCGCTGCTCTCACAATCGGCGATTCCCCGCTGGTCTTCCCAGCCATCTTGCCCCGCTGCTCGATCCACGCCCAGTTCTGGGTCTTCATGATGTCCAGCGCTTTCTTGAACTCTCCCGCCTTGGTATGGGCATATATCCCCAGCTCGTGCTCGGGCCAGATGGTGCAAAGATGCGTGATGAATCCCGAGAGCGGCCAAAGAAACATGTTGTCGATAACCGCGACGCGATCGGCGTAACGCGCGACGCCCTTCATGAAACCCAGCCCGCCCTCCGCCGTGGACCACTTGAGGGAGACGACGCGGTCCAACTCCATCAACTGGTCCAGAACTGCGGTGGGAAGCTGGTAACCCTTCCAGTAAGTGTTGTAGATCATGATGCCGGACTTCTTCACCGCGCCGTTCACCTTGCGGAACCACCGCAGCACGTCTTCGTCGGAGGGATCGTAATAGTAAGGCGCGCTGACCTGGAAGGCGAAGGCCCCTACGTCGTCGGCCAGCCGCGCCAGTTCCAGCGTCACCCGCTCGTCGGTGTCCTGCGCCCCGATGACCACGGGCGCGCGGCTCCCCACCACCTGCATGGCCTTGGTGACCACCGCTTTTCGCTCTGCTTCCGAGAGCATGGGAAAGTCGCCGCCCGCCCCACCGATGAGCAGGCACCCGTTGCCGGTGCGGATTCCGTGCTCGAGCAGGTACTGCACGTTGGC